>CBFDBL010000130.1:0-11322 GCA_965603035.1 uncultured bacterium | reverse complement strand
GATCGACAGCCCCGGCGCCCTGGCCGAGCGCGTCGTCGTGCCCGCCCGCCTGGTCTACCCGTTCCCGCGGGCGCTGCCCATCCACCTCGGGATCATGGCCGAGCTCTACTCGATCGCCGTCCACGCCTCGCGCCGCACCCACATCGAGACGGGCGACGTCGTCGTCGTCCTGGGCGCGGGCCGCCTCGGCCTCTCGCTGCTCGACGTCCTGCGGCTCAGCCCCGCGCGCCTCGTCGCGAGCGTGGACGTGGACGCCACCCGCCTCGGCGTGGCGAAGGAGCTGGGCGCCGACGCCGTCCTCAACCCGCTCGAGTGCAACGTCGTCGAGGAGGTCGGGCGGCTCACCGGCGGCCGCGGCTGCGACAAGGTGGTCGAGGCCGTCGGGCACCCCGTCGAGGTCGCGGGCCAGGGCTCGCCGACGTGGATGGCCTTCGAGATGATCCGCTCCGCGGGGCAGATCACGCTCCTCGGCCAGGGCGAGCAGATCGACGAGGTCCACTGGCGCGAGTTCGTCCTCAAGGAAGCCACCGTCGTCGCCTCGCGGCTCAACCTCGGCGACTTCCCCCGCGCCATCGAGCTCATCCACGCCGGCCGACTCCACCCCGACCTCATCATCACCCACCGCGTGCCCCTCGACCAGGCCCCCGACGCCTTCGCCCGCCTCGCCGACCGCGAGGAGGGCATGATCAAGGTCGTCGTCGAGATATAGACCGCGCACCTGCCAGGCCCCGACGTTGCCCCCGCGAGCCGGTTTGACTCCGCGCCGCCAGAGCGTATAATTGCACGGGGAACCGTGAAAGGAAAGGCGGAACGGCATTGGCGGATAGACACGGGCTGCTGGACCGGCTGATGAAGCTCCAGGAGGATCTCCGGAACTCGCTGGTCGAGGATCTCTCCGGGGAGGAGGAGGAGCTCGCCGAGATCTTCAGCCCCGGCTCGTTCTCGAACAAGTACGAGGTCTACCGCTACAAGTACACCGAGCGGCTGGACACCCTGAACCGCATTATCGCCGAGATCCAGCGCTCGGAGGGCGCGCGGCCCACGTTCAAGGTCCTCAGCGTCGAGGCCGCGGGCCGCGACGAGCTCGTCCACCTCATCAACAAGCGCCTCGCCAAGGCTCGCCCCAACGCCGTCGCCGACCTCAAGATCTTCCACGACCGCACCGACAACCGCTGGGTCGCGCTCATCGTCTGCGGATACTGACGCGCCGCAAGCCGCACGCCCGCCGTCACTCCCCTCCACACCTGCCGCCGCCTGGTTCGGCTCCGCCGAGGCGCGCCTTCACCACCTCGACCGCCTCGTCCACCGTCGCGGCGAGGGTCACGAGCCCGAAGTCCTTCGGCCGAACGGCCAGGTGGTCGCGGCAGGCGTCGAGCACCGCGCGCCAGGCCGGGCCGACGCACAGGAGCGGACGGCGGGGCAGGGCGCCCGTCTGGAGCAGGGTCCAGGCGAGGTGGAACTCGGTGAGGGTGCCGACCCCGCCGGGCAGGCACACGTAGGCATCGCCGAGGGTGAGCAGGGCGCGCAGGCGCTCGTAGAAGTCGGCGGCCTTGCGCTCGTCGTCGATGTAGCGATTGGCCCTGGCGGGGTCGAAGACGGCGTTGGTGATGCCGACGGCGTGGCCGCCGGCCTCCCGCGCCCCCTTCGCACTCGCCTCCATCGTCCCGCCGTAGCCGCCGTTGCACACGGTGAAGCCCGCCTCGGCGAGCAGCTTGCCCAGGCGGCAGGCCTGCTTGTAGGCCTCGGTGCCGCGCCGCGCGCCGCTGCCGCTGCTGGCGCCGAAGACGGTGACGATCCTGGAAGGACGAATGGCGAATGCCCAATGACGAATGGATGGCAAAGCACGGATGCCGAACGCCGAGGGGCCCTTCGTCACGGCGCCTGCCGGCTGCCGATCTCGAGCCCGTCGGCTACTTGACGACGAACACGGCCTTGGCGGCGCCGGAATTGTCGGCGTCGTCCTTGGCGCGGACGACGAGGGTGTGCTCGCCAGGGTCCAGGGGCTGGGTCTTGAAGTTCACGCTCTCGTCGGCGGAGTCGAAGATGCCGTCTGCGGCGGGCACGGTCGTCCAGTCGCCCGCGTCGATGGAGTATTCGGCGGCGGCGATGGCGGAGCCCTTGTCGGTGCAGCGGACGGCGATGCGGACGGAGCGGTCGTCGGCGACGCGCACCTCGAGGGCGCCGACGGCGGGCGGCGTGTTGTCGATGTAGAAGGCCTCGGTGACGCGCTCGCCGGCGAGCGCCTGGTCGGGCGGGTTGCTGCCGGCGTCGCTGGCGACCACGCGGACGCGGTAGGCGCCGTCGGGCACGTTGTGGGAGTCCCAGTCGAAGTAGACGAGTCCCAGCCGCTCGGCGAGCTGCTTCCAGGCCGTCTCGCCCTCGCCGCGGAAGTAGACGTCGTAGACCAGCGTGTCCTTGTTGGGGTCGGTGGCCTGCCACAGGATGCGGACGCTGTCGGGGAAGGGCCCGCGCTGGGAGGCGGCGGGCTGCTTCTTGGTGTTGAGGGGGCGCGACGGCGGGGTCGGCGTCCTGGGGGCGGGCGCGCCGGGGACGGGCCTGGGCGTGGGCTTCCGCGGCTTGGGGGCGCGGCCCACCGCCACCTTGGCCACGACGGGCGGGCGATTCGTCTGGACGTAGGCGATGACCACCTCGTCGAGCGTGGGCGACGCGTCGCCCCTCGAGGTCTTCAGCGTGGCGCGGTACTGGATGAACCGCGCGGGGGGCCCGCCGATGGGCTGGCCGGTCGGGCGGCTGTGCTCGGCCGACCAGTCGGACCACGAGGCATCGGGCCGGGCCACGTTGCCCGTGCGGGTGGCGATGGAGATGGCCGTGCGGGGCGGGGTGTCGGCGACCCAGGTGATCTGGCCCCAGCGCGAGCGGGCGGCGGTGTCGTAGACCTCGGAGGTGAACGTGCCCTGGCTGGCGTGGCGCGCGGCGACGCGGTAGATGCGGCCCGGGTTGGCGGTGGCGACGAGGAGCTGCTCGTCGGCCACGGCCAGCGCCGTGAGCTGCGACTCGTCGAGGTCGGCGAGCTGGACCGCCTGGTCGCCGTTCACGCGATAGAGCTTGCCGTCGTTGCCCGTGGCGGCGAGCAGGTGGCCGTCGTGCCAGGCCAGGGCGTAGAAGGCGACGCCGGAGATGCTCAGCACCCTGGTGACGTCGCCGTTCGGCGCGAGCTTGTAGATGGTGTTGGTCGCGCTCAGCTTCGCCCCGGGTGCCGAGGGCTTCGAGGGGGAGGGGCGCGACGTGCTGGTGCGGGGCGTCGCGGTGCCCATCGACGGGCGGCGCGACGGGATGATGAGGGTCCGGCCGGGCGTCGTCGGGGTCGCGACGCGGGTCGTGGTGGTCTTGGCGGTCGCGGTGGCGGCGGTGGCGAAGTAGAGGTCGCCCTTCGGGCCGAGCGCCAGGGCTCGGATGTCGCTCTCGGCCGCGTCGTAGACGACCCGCGCCTTGCCCTTCGCGCTCACGCGGTAGAGGTAGCCGTTCCTGTCGGTGCCGGCGTAGAGCGAGCCGTCGGCGGCGAGCAGGAGGCTGAGGATGTGGCTGGCGTTCGCCTTGAGCAGCGTGGCGGCCTTGCCGTTCGCGGCGATCTTCAGGAGCTTGCCGTTCGGGCCCGTGCCGGCGTAGACGGTGCCGTCGGCGGCGACGGCCATGGCCCACACGTAGGGGTCGGTGCCCTTGTAGAGCGGCTTGGCCTCGCCGTCGGGCGCGATGCGGTAGATGGTGCCCGAGGGTGCCGTCGCCGCGTACACGGCGCCGTCGGGGCCGACGGCGACGGCGAACACCTCGATGTCGGTGCTCTCGGGCGACGTGAAGGCGGTGTCGATCTTGCCCTCGCGGATGCGCAGGAGCTTCGGCTCGATGCCCGTGGCGGCGTAGACCGTGCCCTTGGCGTCCACGGCGAGCGCCCAGATGTGCGACACCGGCTGCGCGAGCACGCCCTTGACCTCGGGCGCGAGCACCACCTGGCCGAGCCCGAGGATCGCCGCTCCCTTGGCCTCCCCCTGCTCGAAGTCCGAACGCGTGGTCTGCACCCACTTCTCGACCGGCACGGCCCACCCAGCAGACGCGCACGACAGCAAGGCGAGCAGGACGAAACGCTTTCTCGTCATCGGCGGGGTCCCTCGGGAAGAGAACAGGAAGCAGAAGGCAACGGGCCGAGGCGGACGGCCAAAGAGCGAGCGTGCCGTGCGTCAGGGCGTCTCGCTGGGGCGGACGAGGATCGGGAGCGAGTGGCTGCCCTGAACGACGTAGTCGGTTTCGACGGATGCCTTGATGGACTTCCTGACGGTGGAGAGGCCGGTGAGCTTGGGCGACTGGATGACGCTGCGCATCGAGGGCGGGAGCGAGGGCAGCTCCTTGCCCTTGTAGGCGACGCCGCGGTCGGGGAGCTGCATGCGGATGTAGAGGCGGCGGTTGGCCGGCTGGTCGCGGAGCACGTCCACGAGCGACCTGGCGTCGCGCGGCGTCCAGCGATGGGGTGCGTTGGCGCGGTCGGCGCGCGAGCTGGCGGCGGCGTCGCACACCGTCACGATGGCGCTCCCTGGCGGGAAGTCGTCGGGCAGCTCGAGCGCGAGGGCCTGGAGTACGGTCTGCTTCTTGTAGGTGCGCAGGCTCACGAGCGCGCGGACCGTCTCGCCGGGCCGGCAGTCGTTGCGCTCGAGGCGCACCGACTCGATCCCCGCGGAGCTCTCGGTGGCCTGCACCTCGAACTCCGCGCGGACCCGCTCGATGGTGAGCTTGCCGAAGGGGTTGCTGGTCAGCAGGCCGATGGGCGAGTAGATCTCGCTGACGGCCTTCATCAGGGCCGCGGAGCTCGACAGGCCCGAGTGCACGTTCTCGAGCACCAGCGGCTCGTGGCCCTTGATGGCGATCTCGGCCCGATAGGTGAGCGTGTTCTCGCGCGGGAAGGTGCCCTTGACCAGGAGCGAGTTGGCGAGGAACATCCCGATGATCCGCGCCGTCAGCCGCGGGTGGTCGAAGACCCGCAGGCGGAAGCTGTCGGCCCCCTTCATGTCCGCCCGCTTGAGATGGACCTCGACGGGGATCATCGTGGCCGACTCGCCGAGCCTGCCCACCACACCTGCCTGCATGTCGGCCGTCAGCCGGCCCACCGTCTCGACCGAGCTGGCGAGCTTGAACGACCGCATCTGGCTCGGGTAGCACAGGTGCACGACCGCGGTGGCCATGGGCACGCTGACGCGCCCCTCGCCCATCATCGGGTGCCCGAACCCCAGCACCGTGGTCCCCACGACGTCGGTGCAGGTCCCGATAGCGTCCATCTCCATGTCGCCCTCGGCCATGCGGATGGCCAGCGCCGCGCCCGGCTCGAGCCGCAGGCCCTTGAGCCCCGGCGCGCGAGCCGAGGCGCCGCCCTGCACGGGCAGGAAGCCCAGCGGCTCGAACTCCTTGCGCGCCATGGCGAACGCCGCCGGGGACAGGCCGCTCACGTAGAGCGGCGTCTGGAGGCGGTAGAGCGTCGCGGCGCCGCCGGCGAGCCGCTGCCAGTCCGGCCGCCCCGCGGCCATGCTCACGTCGCGGATCGTGCGCTCGCCGAGGACGATCGGCCCGTCGAGGGTGCCGCCGCCCAGGGTCGCCGTCGCCGCCTTGGCCTGGGCGGCCGCCGCGACCACCCCGTGCATGTTCTCGATCGGTGTGATCCCGCAGATCGGGTCCTTCGGGAACGACCAGCCGTAGGCCACCGCCCCCGCCAGCTTGTGCTCGGCGCCCACCTTCAGGTAGATGGGGCTGCCGCTCATCCCCGCGATGATGCCCGTCTTCCCGAGGCCGGCGCCCGACATCCGGCAGATCGCGATGTGCTGCTTCGGCATCGCGTTCCGCAGCACCCCGAGCACCTCGACCTCGAAGCGGTCCACCTTCGTGCCCTGGAGCACCGTCAGCCCGTACCCCCGCATCCCGCGCTGGATCGCCTCGGCGCGCAGATAGTGTGAGGGCAGGGCACCGGCGCTCGCCGCCGCTGCCGCCCAGGTCAGCACGATGGTCACAGCCAGCCGCATGCGGGACTCCTCGCCTTCGCCGTCTACGGACACGTCAGGATGGCTCATGTTAGGGCTCCCCCCGCGCCGAGTCAAGTCACGATGCGGCTGTTGCGGGGGGATGGGGGTCTGGTAGAATGGCGGGGGCGACGGCGCCCCTCCGAAGCAGCCGATGGGGAGAGGGGCCATGCTCGGCTTCCTGAACGTCGATAAGCCCCAGTGGACCACGAGCCACGGCGCCGTGGCGGCGGCGCGCCGACGGCTGCCGCGCAAGACGAAGGTGGGCCACGCGGGCACCCTCGACCCGTTCGCCACCGGCGTGCTGGTGCTGTGCGTCGGCAAGGCGACGCGGCTGGCCTCGTACGTGCAGCGCCAGCCCAAGCGCTACGTCGCGCGGGTGACCCTCGGCACCGCGAGCACGACCGACGACCCCGAGGGCGAGCTCGAGGCAAGGCCCGAGGCCAGGCCCGTCGGGCTCGACGACGTCCGCCGCGCCCTGGCGGGCTTCGTCGGCGCGATCGACCAGGTGCCGCCGGCCCACTCGGCCGTGCACACGGGCGGGCAGCGTGCCTACGAGCTCGCGCGTCGGGGCGAGCGCCCGGCGCTGCGCCCGCGCCGGGTCGTCGTCCACGCCATCGACCTGCTGAGCTACCGCTGGCCCCTCGTCGAGCTCGACGTCCGCTGCGGCGCGGGCACGTACCTCCGCGCGCTGGCCCGCGACCTCGGCGAGGCCCTCGGCGTCGGCGCCTACTGCTCGGCGCTCGCCCGCACCGAGGTCGGCCCGTTCACCCTCGACGCGGCCGCCGAGCCCGGCGCCCTGGAGCCCGAGCGCGACCTCGTGCCCGTGGCAGAGGGCCTGCCCACGCTGGCGCAGGCCCGTCTCGCGGCTGCGGCGGCCGCGCGCTTCTGCGCGGGCCAGGCCGCGGACGTCGTCGGCAGCTTGCCGGCGCCCGGCACCGAGGTGCTGGCGATGGACGCGCTCGGGGCGACGCTGGGCATCGGGCGGGTGGCGGCCGACGGCGCGCGCCTGGAGCCGTACAGGGTGCTCGTGCCCGCGCCGTGAGGGCAGGGCTTGACAGGGCGTGGGAGCGGGCTACCCTGGGATCGGGCCGCAGGGCCTTGGCGACGTGCAAAGGAGAGCGCACGGTGGCGGCGAACGTGGTGAAGGTGAACAGGGCGCCGGTGCTTACCCTGTGGGCGGCGGTGGTGGCCGAGCGGCTGGGCTACGAGCGCGAGACGGCGCTCAGCTTCGGCAAGTGCGTGGCCGGGCTGAACGCGCAGACCAAGGGCAGGATGCTCGGGATCTACGGCCAGCCCAAGCCGCCCGAGCGCGGCGGCCCGCCCAAGAAGGTTGGCCTCGGCGAGGACTTCTGGGTCGAGCTGTGCAACCGCCCGATCCCGTGCAAGAACACCGAGGACGGCGTCCGCGCGGTCATCAAGGACAAGACGATCGAGCCGGCCGCGGCGCGGAAGTACCTCGAGAGCAAGTTCGGCGACGCCCTGCCTGCGGTCCGCGACGCGATGGAGGCGCTCGCGGGCTCCTACGAGCCCGAGGCCCTGGCCGACGTCGCCTACGACCTCTACGAGCGGTTCCGTCCCGAGATCGCCCGCGGCCGACGCGGCTGGGGGCAGAAGGGCGATCTCGACCTCGACCTCATCCGCTCACTCGGCCCCACAGGCTGACAGCCGCGTCACCCCTCCCCGAGCCGCGGCTTGGCGCCGGCCTACGGGATCCCCATGGACAGGTCGTCGAGCCGCGCGCCCTCGAGCGGGCCGAGGGAGAGGCGCGTCGGCGTGACGCGGGTGCGGTGGTCCTGGATGTCGAGGCCGCGGGCCATCGGGCGGATGGGGAGGGGGGCATCGAGCTTTGCGTCCAGGGCCTCCTTGCCGTCGACCGAGGCGCGGAGGGCGCTGCCCGACCACGCGATCCCCACGGCGTGCCAGGCCCCAGGCTTCGGCTGCCAGTCGGCCTCGGCGAGGACGCGACGCTTCTCGCCGAGCAGACGGAGCTTGCCGCGCTCGAGGCGGAGCGAGAGGTCGCGGCCGACGGTCAGGAGCGTGCCGTTCGGCTTCGGGCCCTCGCAGCGCAGGGCGAAGGCGATGCGGCCGGCGTCGCGGGAGACGTGGTGGCGGGCGTCGAACGTGAGGGCCTGGTCGAGCGGTGCGGCGCGGCCGCTCCTGCCGCCCTGCACGGTCGCGGCGGGCTTGCGGGTGCGCGCGTAGCGATGGCCGAGGGCCTCGTCGGCCGCGAGCGTGTCGCCGTCGAAGCGCGCGACGAAGGTGGCGCCGTCGGCGAGCAGACGCGGCTGCACGATGCGGACGGCACGCCACATGCGCTTGGGCACGGGGACGCGCAGGACGTGGGACTTCGCGAGGAACCGCGTCGTAAGCGCGTAGCGCTCGCCCGTCTCGGCGTCGAAGGCGATCGCCTCGTCGGGCCGGAACCCGAGACCGCGCAGGTTGACACGCACGGACGCCTGGCGGTCGTCGTGCGACGTGTTGACGATCCAGAGGACCGCGTGGCGCGGCCGGACGTGTGCGGAGACGAGGACGTCCCTGGTCGTCGTGTCGATGGTGGCGTGGCGCTTCCAGTAGGGGAGGAAGCGGACGTCGTCGTGCCACATCTCGAGCTCGGCGGCGAGCACGGGCCACAGGGTGCCGCCCTCGGGCAGACAGTCGTGCGCGAGCACCCAGCCGACGAACTGCTCGCACATGAAGCGCCCGATCTCGGGCTTCCAGTGGCGGTCGGCCTGGCACATGATGACGGCCGCGGCGCCGAGGTTGCGGCCCATGCCGATGGCGCGCAGCCGGCCCGCCGGCAGGCAGCTCAGGTAGTCGTTGTCCATCCCGGTCGGCGCCACGTTCTCGCCCTCCATCGCCACGTCGGGCATCCAGGCGTAGACGGGGTGACCGCTGGTGGTGTGGAGCCACAGGTAGGGCGGCTCGAGGCCGTTGGCCTCGAACATGGTGCGCAGCCGCTTGTTGTACTCCCGCAGCCCGAGGTAGCTGTAGCCTGGCTGCACCCGCTCGTCGGGCAGCAGGTAGGCGCCGCCCTTCAGGGCGTTCCACTCCTCGCCGAGGTAGTTCTCGTCGAAGTAGATGCCCTGCATGCCCGAGCGCTTCACCCACTGGTCGAAATGCCAGACCTGGAAGTCGTTGGTGTCGCGGCAGCGCGTGACGTTGCCGTTGGAGCGGTTGCCGGGGACGGCGCCCCAGTCGGCGGCGAGCTCGTTGAACCAGCGTCCCTTGGCGTCGCGGTAGCGCGCGATGGCGTGGGCGATGTTCCCCGCGCACAGCACGACGCCGCGCTCGCGCGAGTTGTCGAAGGCCTTCTTCGACTTCTCGTAGTCCCACGGGTAGGGGCTCGAGTAGTAGGGCCAGAGGACGGCCCAGTTGGTCTGGTCCATGCCGTAGAAGACGGTGGTGGCCTTGGGATAGGGCTTGTGGGGCGCGATGTGGGTCGCCCGCCAGCCGGGCGGCTGCGGCTTCTGGGGGGTGACCATCCAGCCGTAGCGGATGGTGGTCGGCTCCTTGAGGGTG
Organism: uncultured bacterium; assembly: GCA_965603035.1. GTDB lineage: Bacteria > Planctomycetota > PUPC01 > DSUN01 > DSUN01 > CAZDNN01. The sequence goes on along the minus strand of CBFDBL010000130.1, from coordinate 1,786 downwards.
GTGGCCTTGGTGACGAAGTGAATGCGTAGGGTGAGCGTGTCGCCCTCGGTGGTCAGCTCCTGGGTGGGCTTGTCGGGGTCGAGGAGCCAGCCCTGGTCGCTGTCGGCGAACCAGCAGAAGCCGCGCTCGGAGTCGGTGAGGAAAAGGTAGGGCACGAAGTTGCCGACGCGGCTGCCCGACGAGGTCTCGCGGCTGTCCCAGCGCTCGGGCGTCCAGCCGTGGGTCGCGCTCCATCCGCCGGCCGTCGTCACGAAGCAGGGGGCCTCCGCCTTCGGCATCCGCACGACCAGCGACAGGCGATTCAGCGGCACCGGCCCCTTCGGCTCCAGCCGCATGGTGTTGAGGACGCAGCCATCGAACTCGACGCGGGTCTTCGTCGCGATGGCCAACTCGCCGAAGCGGGCGCTGCCGCTCAGCTCGGCGTACGCGTCGGTGAGCTTCTCCAGCTTCGGCGCGCTCACCTTGCGGACGGGCGTCTCCTTGCTGAGCATCGGGATCTCCAGGCGCATCGGCGCCGAGAGCTGCGGGCGGCCGTCGTTGACGATCTCCTCGGCCAAGCCGAGGCCGTTGAGGCGATAGGTCTTGTTCCACACCGAGACCGTGCCGTCCCTCCACCGGACGGGCGTCCACGGCGGGATGACCTTGTCGGAGATGCCGACGGTGTTGGGCAGCCACTCGAACTCACAGCCCATGAGCTTCACGGGGAGGGTCATCATCGGCCCCAGCCGCGAGCTCCTGTCGTCCAGCACCACTTCGAGCGTATACTCGGCGGGCTGGGGGCCAGGGACGGGCTTGAGCGGCTTGCCGGCCTTGGCGAGCTTCTTGTTCTCCTCGATGACGGGCTGCGCCCTCTCCCAGTCGGCCTGGGTCTGGACGGGGAGCTTGAGGTTGGCGAGGTCCATGGCGAACTGGGAGTAGTCGTTGCGGAAGGGCGCGATGGGCCGCTTGGCGACATCGTTTTTCGACCTGGGGTCGATGAGCCGAGCCCAGCCGCGAATGGCCTTCGCGGCCATGTAGTAGCGGTCGATCTTGACGATGAGCTTCTTGCTCAGCGGGGCGTGGAAGGCCTGGAGGCCGAAGGGCGTGTCGTAGGGGCTTTTGCGGATCGCCGCCGGCGGCTTGCGGACGACGCCGTCGAGGGTGAAGGGGAAGACCTGGTGGTAGAGCACCGTCTCGCCCGCCTTCGCCGTGACCTTGCAGAAGCCGTGGGGGAACTCCTTCTCGACCCGCGGCTTCTTCTGCACGACGACCTTCTGCTTCGGCAAGGCGAGCTTCGTCAGGTCGCCCGAGAGGGTGAACGCCTCCCTGGCGCCCCCGAGGCCGACGACCTGCTTCGTCAGCACGAGGTCGCCCTGGGCCGGCTCGACGCCCGCGCCGCATCGCACGGTGACCGTGACGGCGTAGCGTTTCTTGACGGGCGGCATGGCCACGGCCATCGGGAAGGCGATCTTGCCGCTGAAGATGCTCTCGACGTCGAGGAGCTGGAAGACGGGGCTGTCGCTGCGGAAGTGGAGCCAGCCGTGGCGATTGATCTCGACGAAGGCTCCCCCGGGCGCCCAGGCGCGGAAGCCGCCGCCCTTGCCGAGCACGTCGGTGGTGAACAGCCCCCGCCACGTCGCGCCGTGCTCGATGCGCTCGACGCCGAAGGACTTGAGCGGCGCCCTGGCCTCGACGGTCCAGTGGTCCCTCGTCTCGCTCGAGGCGATCTCCCAGCGCCCGTTCCACGCCTTGGCGGTGTAGCCGACCGAGGGGATGTGCTTGACGTCGAAGACGCCGGGATAGGCGT
>CBFDBL010000129.1:0-11342 GCA_965603035.1 uncultured bacterium | reverse complement strand
AACACCGTAGCCAGCATGGTCGCCGCAGAAGAATAGTTCAGCTCCACCCCCACCACCCCGTAGGCCACCCCGAAGAACGAGACGGCCAGGAACACGTACATGAGCCAACCCCCGAGCTTGAACCACTCGAGGAACCCCCGCTTGCTGAACTGCATCTGGTACCACATGGCCGTGAGGCTGAAGCCGCCCTCGGCGCGCAGGTAGACCGCGCGCGCGAGCTCCGCACGGTCGCCGTTGGGGTTCACCACCGCGACAGTGGCCGGGCCCGTCGTCGCGAAGGGCGGGAAGGTGGCCACGATGCGCCGCGGCGACTGCACGTCCACGCTCGCCGCCTCGACCCCGGCGCACAGCACCTTGATGTGCGCCTGGTCCTCGCTGAACCCCGAGCCGTAGAGCTTCAGCTCGACCGGGCGGCTCGCCAGCGGGGTGGGCGGCTCGACGTTCGCCAGCACGGGCTTCGCGACGGGGTGGACCCCCAGGGGGGCGGAGCCGGCGGGCTCGGGCGGGCTGGGCGTGGCAGGGGCAGCGGCCCAGGCGGCGGGCGCTCCGGCCGCGCCGAGCAGCGCCCACGCCGCCACCAGGGCCACAAGCGGCCTCGCGGGGCAGCGAGTCACGGATTCCTCTCCTTGGCAGGGACACGCGGGGAATGCAGCGGCGATGGCACAACTTCTTGGGAATTATATCATTAGCGGATCGGGGAATCAAGCGGCCCCAGCCGCGCCAGCCGGCCCGCCGCCTGCGCGGCGGCGCCAGGCTAGCTCTCGGGCCAGCCTTCCTCCCCAATCAGGCGCACGAACATGCAGCCGCCGTGGCTCTCCTGGCGGTAGGCGTCGCCGTCGCGCACCACCTTCACCAGATCCTGGCCCCGGCGTCCGCCGACGGGCATCACCAGGCGTCCGCCGTCGGCGAGCTGCGCCCGGAGCGAGGCGGGCACCCTGGGGCCGCCCGCTGTGACCATCACCGCGTCGAAGGGCGCCTGCTCGGGCCACCCGAGGGTGCCGTCCCCGACGCGGAAGCGGATGTTGCCATAGCCGAGGCGCGCGAGCAGGGCCTCGGCCTGCTCGGAGAGGCTGGCGAGGCGCTCGAGCGTGAAGACCTCGGCAGAGAGCCTCGCCAGAATCGCCGTCTGGTAGCCCGAGCCCGTCCCGATCTCGAGCACCCGCTCCCCGCCGCGCAGGCCGAGCACCTCGCTCATGACCGCGACCATGTACGGCTGCGAGATGGTCTGGCCGCCGTCGATGGGCACGGGATGGTCCTCGTAGGCCTGGCCGCGGCTGTGGGCGGGGATGAACTCGTGGCGCTGCACGGCCGCGAAGCTCTCGAGCACCCTGCGGTCACGGATGCCGCGGGCGCGCAACTGCCGCTCCACCATGTTGCGGCGCTCCATCTCCCGCACGGGGGCTGGTCCGAAGGGTTGCGCGAGCGGGTCAGGACTTTGGGGCATCGACCTGGCGCAGCAGGAACTGCGCGCCGGGGTCTGCCGGGTTGGTCTGGCGCACGTAGCTCAGCGTCTTGCGGGCCTCGTCGGCGCGATCGGCGAGCAGGAAGTGGTAGCCGAGCACGAGGTGGGCGTCGTTGTCCCTCGGGTTCTGCTTGAGCCAGCCCTTGAGCGCCAGGAGTCGGTCGCTGAGGTCGGCGGCGGCTCCGCGCAACCGCCCGATGTCGGAGGGGTCCACGGTTGCCTTCGGCGCGGCCTTGGCGGCGTCGCGCAGTGCCGCGGCGGCGGCGTCGTAGCGGTTCAGCGCGGTGAGCACCGAGGCGAGTGCCAGGTGGGGCGCGGGGGCGTCGGCCCGCGCGAGCGCGGCGCGCTGGTACTCGAGGAGCGCCTTCTTGTGCTCGCGCTGCCTCTCGTAGACGTCGCCGAGCGCCAGGTACTGGTGGTAGAGCGCCTTGGGGGCGGTCTTCGGCGCCTGGGCGGCGGCCTGGGTGTTCGGCCGCGGCGCCAGGCTCTGGGGCGGGGGAGGCGGCTTGGGCGCGGGGTCGGGGATAGGCGGCTTGAACAGGTCGCGGTGGCGGAGCTTGGGCGGCGACGGCTTCAGGAAGCCGCTGTACCCTGGCGGCACGGCGCTGACGCTCTGGCCCTGGAGCTCGGCCTGGAGCTCGGTCATGAGGGCAGCCTCGAGGACGTGGTCGAAGCCGACCGCGCGCCAGTCGTAGGCCGGCTGCCCGCGGCCGAGCAGCGACGGCTCCGACATCTCGAGCTCGTTCGTGACGCGGATCTGGACGTCGTAGGTGCGCTGGCCCACGGGGAAGACGGTGGCCTGCGCGCGGGTGCGGTACTTCGTGAAGGCGTTGGCCCGCACGACCGACGAGGCGCCGACCACGCCGTGCGCCTTGTCGATGCCCGTGACCACAAAGTGACGCGCCAGCACCTTCTCCGCCGCGGCCATCGCACGCGTGAACTGCGGTGGATACGGGTTCAGACTCGTCGGCAGCGACTGGCACGCCAAGGGAACCACAGCGAGGAGAGCAACGCACAGTGGGAGCGGCTGTCGCACCGTCACCCCTCCTGTCCTAGAGTGACACGGAGGGGGCCCAGGCCACAAGTCCTTGGGTGCCTAGGCCCAACGGATGGATTATAGCGCCAGACCGGACGGAGTGTCAATTGTAAAGTCCGTGTAAAGTACGGAGTCCGACGGGGGGAGCAGCCCGGGCCGCGCTGGCGGGGGGACTACTTCTTCTTGTGGCGATTGGCGCGGCGGCGCTTGTCGCGCTTGTGCTTGGCGATCTTGCGTTTGCGACGCTTCTTACCGCAGGGCACGGCTGTCGGAGCTCCTGAGGCGGGGGATGGTGGCACCCGGCGGCACGGCCAGGTCACTCTTCCTTGTTGTCGGGCACGCGGAGTTGGCGAGTCAGAAGCTCCTCATCGACGAAGTCGAACTCCTCGTTCCACTCGTCGAAGATGTCGAACTCCTTGCGCTCGCGCGGCTCGAGGATGACCTTCCTGTGCCGCTCGCGGATGAGTTGGAGGCGATCGGTTTTGTGCATCGGGTAATCTCCTGGCGTTGGAACCACAGAACAGACCACCGCGCCCCAGTGCAGAATGGGCGCGGAAGTTTGTAGTATAAATACTCCGTCACGCCGAGTCAAGAGTTTTCTGGCGGAAAGTCACCGCGACGGACGCGCGCGCGGCCCGGGGTGTGGCCCCGGCGCCTCGGAGCGGTGTCGTTCAGCCAGCGGGGTGTGCGTAAGTAGTTGGCCTATAGATGGATACGACGCCAGCCCGGGCATGGTTGCGCCCGGTGCCATCAGGGCAGGCGGCTCAGCGCGCAGCGCACGCCGTAGGCGTTGCTCCAGTAGGTCGGGAAATCGCCCCCGCGGAAGCAGGCCCGCACGCTCAGCGGCCCGCTGCCCCACGCACCCCCCCGCAGCACACGCTGCTGCCGGGCCTCCTCGCGCCACGAAGCCACCCACTCCCACACGTTGCCCGACATGTCGTGGCAGCCGAAGGGGCTCGCGCCGTCGGCGAAGCTGCCCAGGGGGCTCGTGCCGCCCAGGCCGGTCGCGCGGCAGTTACACCGCTCCGGCGAGAAGTCGGTGCCCCACGGGTACTCGCGGCCGTCGCAGCCGCGCGCGGCATACTCCCACTCGTCCTCGGTCGGCAGCCGCTTGCCCGCCCATTCCGCATACGCAGACGCGTCGAACCAGCTCAGCCACACCACAGGGTGGTTCTCGTCGCCCGGCGGCGGTGCCCCGTCCATCCACAGCTTCGGCACCCGGTGGCCGGCCGCCGAGACGAACCGCGCGTACTCCGCGTTGCTCACGGGGTGCACGTCGATGAAGAACGGAGCGATGCGAGCCGTGTGCAGCGGGTTGTCGTCGAAGTCCTGCTCGCTGCCCAGCGTCACCTCGGCAGCGGGTACGAACACCATGTTCGGCGGCGCCACCGCCGGCCCCTGGCCGGGCATGTGTGCCTCCTCAGCCACGCGGTACCTCCTTCCCGCTGGCCCACCACACCAGCCGAGCGACGGGGATCCTACGATAACCGCCGCCTCTCGTCAAGCCCCTGCGCCCGATCCGCTGCCGCCACGGACCCTGCGCTCGCCCACATGCTCCGACCCGGTTGCCGGCACAAGCCGAGCAAGCGCCCGGCGCCAGCACATCCGCGGTGGCGGGGCATGGGGGCGGCTTGTCGAGACGGGGGCGATGGCCTGTCGTGGCGGCAGCGCTGGGGGAAGCGCCGGCTGCCGTGCGTCGTTGCCGTGAGACGAATGGGCAGTCGCTGTTAGTTGCACACCTTCGAAGGTGTGCGATCAAAGGGATCGCGCGCGCGCGAGTGGTGGCCGAGGGTGCGGGGCCGCGGGATCTGCACGGGGCGACGCGGTGGGCCGACGCGGAGAGGATGCCCCGGGCAAGGGTCGGCGTGCCGGGAATCGCGGTTGATCGGGCCGGTGCGACGCGCTATAATCTGCGAGCCCTTTGGCTTGATCTGCCAACAGCTTACGCGATCGGGTCCCTCATGGCGAAGAAGCGGCGATCTGCGCGCAGCCGCGCTGCCGAACTGCTGGACGAGGCGGCGAGCGTGCGGGTCGATACGCTCGATGAGTACGCTATCGGGGTGGCGAGCCGGCTGCGACGGCTGCCGCCATACCTGTTCGGGCGGCTGAACGCGATGAAGTACCAGCTCCGCCGCGCGGGCGCCGATATCATCGATCTGGGGATGGGGAACCCGTCCGACGCGACGCCGGAGCCGATCGTCGAGAAGCTCTGCGAGGCGGCCCGCGACCCGAGGAACCATCGCTACTCGGTGTCGACCGGCCTGTTCAACCTGCGGCGCGAGGCGGCACGCTACTACGAGCGTCAGTGGGGCGTGAGCCTGGACCCCGAGAGCGAGATCATCGCGACCATCGGCTCGAAGGAGGGCTTCTCGCACATGTGCCTCGCCCTCCTGGGGCCAGGCGATACGGCTCTCGTCCCGACCCCGACGTTCCCCATCCACGTCTACGCCGTGGCCCTGGCGGGCGCCAATGTGATCAACATCCCGCTGAGCACGGACCCCGAGGAGTTCCTCGAGCACATCGTCTATGCCATGGAGCACCTCTACCCGCGCCCGAAGGTGCTGATCCTCAACTTCCCGCACAACCCGACGACGGCGACCGTCGAGCTCGGCTTCTACGAGGAGGTCGTGGCCATCGCCAAGCGGTTCGACCTGCTGGTGATGAGCGACCTGGCCTACGCCGAGACGACGTTCGACGGCTACCAGGCCCCGAGCTTCCTCCAGGCGAAGGGTGCGAAGGAGGTCGGCTGCGAGTTCACGACCATGTCGAAGAAGTACAACATGGCGGGCTGGCGGATCGGCTTCTGCGCGGGGCACCCTGAGATGGTGCGGGCTCTGGCGAAGATCAAGGGCTACTACGACTACGGGATCTTCCAGCCGATCCAGATCGCGGCGATCATCGCGTTCCGGCTCGGCGACGACTACGGGGCGGCGCAGGCGGCGATCTACCAGCGGCGCCGCGACCACCTGTGCCGCGGGCTGGCGCGGATCGGCTGGGAGGTGACGCCGCCGAAGGCGACCATGTTCGCCTGGGTCCCGATTCCGGAGCCGTGGCGAGCGATGGGCTCGATCGAGTTCGCGCTGAAGCTGATGCGCGAGGCGGAGGTGGCGGTGGCGCCTGGCCGTGGCTTCGGGGAGGCCGGCGAGGGCTACCTTCGGATCGCGCTGGTGGAGAACGAGAACCGCATCCGCCAGGCCGTGCGGCAGATCAAGCGGGCCCTTGCGTAGGGCGGCGCGCCGCGGCCTGGGAAGGCAGCGACAGGGACGAGGATCGGCGCAGGCATGAGGACCTTCCCCGGCGGGGTGCACCCCCCCGACCACAAGGAGCTGGCCAGGGACCAGGCGGTCGAGGCGCTGGCGCCGCCGGAGCGGGTGGTGCTGCCCATGGCGCAGCACATCGGCGTGCCGTGCGCGCCGACGGTCAAGAAGAAGGACGCGGTGCGGCTCGGCCAGGTGGTCGGCGAGCCCGATCCCGAGAACCCCAAGCGGTTCGTCTCGGCGCCCGTCCACGCGTCGGTGTCGGGCACGGTCGTGGCCGTCGAGCCGAGGCCGCATCCGCTCGGCCGCGCGACCCTCGCCGTGGTGGTCGAGAACGACGGCCAGGACACCTGGGCAGACGGGGTGCTCGGCGAGACCGACCCGGCGACGCTCGACGACGACGCGATCAAGGACCGCATCCAGGCGGCCGGCATCGTGGGCATGGGCGGCGCCGCCTTCCCGACCCACGTGAAGCTCAGCCCGCCGCCCGACAAGCCGATCGACACGGTGATCCTCAACGCCGCCGAGTGCGAGCCCTACCTGACTTGCGACTACCGCCTGATGCTCGAGCGCACGGCCGACCTCGTCGAGGGCCTCGGGCTCATCGGGCGCGCGCTCGGCGCAGGGAGCCTGTGGATCGGGGTCGAGGCCAACAAGCCCGACGCTGCCGCTGCCCTGCGCCAGGCGGCGAAGGGCACGGCCGTCCGCGTCGAGGTCTGCAAGGTCAAGTACCCGCAGGGGGCCGAGAAGCAGCTCATCTACGCGCTCACCCGGCGCAGGGTGCCGGCTGGCGGGCTGCCGCTCGAGGTGGGGGTCGTCGTCCAGAACGTGGGGACGGCGCTCGCGGTCCGCGACGCCTGCTGCCTCGGCAGGCCGCTCGTCGAGCGGGTGGTGACCGTGACCGGCGACGGGGTGGACGCCCCAGGCAACTTCCTGGTGCGGCTGGGCACGCCCATCTCGGCGCTGCTGGCGCGAGCGCAGGTGCGCGAGGACGCGCGGCGCGTGATCTCGGGCGGGCCGATGATGGGCATCGCGCAGGGCTCGCGGGACGTGCCGGTGATCAAGGGGATGTCGGGCCTCACGGTGCTGCGCGGCGAGGCGCCGTCGAGCTGGCGCGCGTGCATCAGGTGCGGGCGGTGCGTGGACGTGTGCCCCATGAACCTCATGCCCAACGAGATCAGCATCGCGTGCGAATCGGGCGACGTCGATGCCATGGCGGCGACGGCGATCCTCGACTGCTTTGAGTGTGGGTGCTGCACCTATGCGTGTCCGGCCAGGCGGCCCATCGTGCAGTGGGTGAAGTTCGGCAAGGCCGAGTTGGCGAAGCGTCGGGCGCAGCGGGAGAAGCCGAAGGCGGGCTGAGCGCATGCCAGAGACCACGACGACAGAGCCGAGCGACGCGGCCGCAGGGCCGGTGCCCGGCCCGCTGCTGGTGGCGTCCTCGCCGCACATCCGGTCGCCGGAGTCGATCCCGCGGATCATGTGGACGGTGGTGGCGACGCTGCTGCCGGCCGTGGGGTGGGGCATCTACGTGTTCGGGCCGCGGGTGCTGTGGCTGCTGTTGATCGGGGTGGGGAGCGCGGCGGCGACCGAGGCCGCCTGCCAGGTGCTACGGCGCAGGCCGATGACCCTCGGCGACGGGAGCGCCGTGCTCACCGGGGTCCTCGTGGTGCTCGTGTTCCCCGTCCACGTGCCGTGGTACCTGATCGCGACGGGCTCGGTGGTCGGGATCGGGGTGGCGAAGCACTGCTTCGGCGGGCTGGGGTGCAACATCTGGAACCCCGCTCTGGCAGGGCGGGCCTTCGTGCTGGCCTCGTGGACCGCGCTGAGCACCGTGGGCGCCGGCTGGCCCGTGCCGTTCCACTACCAGCGGGCCGACGTGGACGCGGTGACGGCGCCGACCCCGCTGACGCGGCTGAAGCAGGGGGTGAAGGACGATCTCGCGCGGCTGCGCAAGACGGTCCGCGAGCGGGTGCGCGACTACAACGGCAAGGTGCAGCAGGGGGTTCTGCGGCCGGCGAAGGCGGACGATGCAGCGGCGGGCCTGCGGCAGGGCGGCGTGGTGTCGGTGCCGCTGAGCCGCGGCGAGGCGACGGCGGCGCTGGCCGAGCTCCGCGCGGCCCACGGCACGGCGGTGCGGGAGCTGGCGCTCGGGCGGGTCGGCGGGTGCGTGGGCGAGGTGAGCGCGGTGGCGCTGCTCGTCGGCGGGCTGGTGCTGCTGGGGCTCGGCCACATCCGCTGGCAGATGCCCGTGCTCTACATCGGCACGGTGGCGCTGCTGGCGTGGGGTCTGCCGGTGGGGGTGCAGGGCGCCCGGCTCGCCTACTCGGCCGACGCCGGGGCGCTGCTGGCCGAGGAGACGACCTACTACGTGCTCGGGCAGCCGCTGTTCCACCTGTTTGCCGGCGGGCTGATGCTCGGCGCCTTCTTCATGGCCACCGACATGGTCACCTCGCCGGTGACGGGCACGGGCCAGGCGATCTTCGCCGTCGGCTGCGGCATCATCACCGTGGTCATCCGCCGCTTCGGCGGCTACCCCGAGGGCGTGTGCTACGCCATCCTGCTCATGAACACGGCGACGCCGCTCATCGACCGCTACACGAAGCGCAAAGTGTTCGGACAGAGGCCCGAGAGCAATGAGTGACGCAGTCCGATACCCGCTCGTGCTCGGCATCATCAGCCTGTGCTCGGCGGCCGGCCTCGCCGTCAGCTACACCCTGACCCGCGACGAGATCCGGCTCCAGGGGGAGCTCAAGAAGGCCCGCGGCCTGTGCGACGTGCTCGGCATCCCGCTCCCCGAGAACATGGACGACGCGCCCTGGGGCGAATCCGCGCACCTGGGCCGCCCCGACGACCCCGACGAGCGCTTCGTCGTCTACCAGCTCGACGAGCCCGCGCGCGGCACCCTCTACGCCGCAGAGGGCAAGGCCCAGGGCTACTCGAGCAAGCTCCGCGTCGTCGTCGGCGTCGACCAGGGCATCGAGAGCGGCCTCGAGCACGCGACCATCCTCGGCATCCAGATCATCAGCCAGCTCGAGACGCCCGGCCTCGGCAGCAAGTGCACCGACCCCAGGTTCGAGAAGCAGTTCCGCAATCTCCCGTACCCCCAGCTCGACCTCATCAAGGGCGTGCCGTACCGCAAGCCCGACGACGCCGAGAGCGCGAAGCAGAACGTCGCGGCCATCACCGGCGCGACCGTCACCTCGACGGCCGTCCGGCGTGCCGTCGAGTTGGCCTGCGCGCGCATCCGATACCATGTGGAGCACAGGCAGGCCGGGAAGGTGACCGCCGACCCCGTCGGCGGCGGGGGCTAGCCCCATGGACGACGAGACTCTCAAGAACGTGCTCGAGGCCCTCCTCTTCGCGGCCGACGAGCCCCTGAAGACGAGCCGCATCACCGCCATCGTGCGCGACGCCGACGGCCACGCCGTCCGCAGGGCGCTCAAGGCGCTCCAGAGCGACTACGCCGACGCCGACCGCGGCATCCAGATCGAGGAGGTCGCCGGCGGCTTCCGCATGCTCTCCAACCGCGACTACGCCCGCTTCGTCGAGCAGCTCCGCAAGCGCGAGCGACACGTCCGACTCTCCCAGGCCGCGCTCGAGACGCTCGCCATCGTCGCATACCGCCAGCCCGTCCACCGCGCCGACATCGAGGCCGTCCGCGGCGTCGCCGTCGACTCCGTCCTCCGCATGCTCCAGGACCGCGGTCTCGTCCGCGTCGTCGGCCGCGCCGACGTGCTCGGCAGGCCCTTCCTCTACGGAACCACCAAGCGCTTCCTCGAGCTCTTCGGGCTCAAGAACCTCGACGACCTGCCCAGCGTCGAGGAGCTACACATCCCGTGATCGCCACCCTCCCCTTCAACCCGCGGCTCCTCGCCACACCCGACGACATGGCCCCCGGCCCCGAGCTTGGCCGCTGGCTCGCCGCCGCCAACATGCACGGCGCCTGGGCCATCGCGCTCGACGGACTCAGCCACCAGGCGATCCGCGACCTCAAGCGCGCCGAAACCGCCGGCGCCAGGGTCCTCGTCCCGCCGAGCGGCCGGCCCTGCCAGGTCATGGTCTGCATCCGCTGGGGGCAGGACCACGAGGCGCTCGACTACATCAAGGCGCTGTCCGACGAGACCCGCCAGATCGCCGACGCGCTGGCCGCGACCATCGACGCCGACGAGCGGACGCGGTGGACCCTGCGCTGCGGGCGCCGCGAGCTGGCGGTGGGCACCCGCACGCTCCTGATGGGCATCGTGAACGTCACGCCCGACTCGTTCTCCGACGCCGGCCAGTTCCTCGACGCCTCGGCCGCGATCGAGCACGGCAGGCGCCTGGCGGGGGAGGGCGCCGACCTGCTCGACGTCGGCGGCGAATCCACCCGCCCCGGCGCGCAGGCCATCGACGCCGAGGGCGAGTGCCAGCGCGTCCTGCCCGTCATCGAGGCGCTCGCCGGCGAGCTCGAGGTCCCCATCTCCATCGACACGTCGAAGGCGGCCGTGGCGCGCGCCGCCGTCGAGGCCGGCGCCACGATCCTCAACGACGTCACCGCCCTGCGCGGAGACCCCGACATGGCCGCCGTCGCCGCCGACGAGCGCCTGCCCGTCGTCCTCATGCACATGCAGGGCAGCCCCCGCACCATGCAGAAGCAGCCGCACTACGACGACCTCATGGCCGAGATCGTCGCCTACCTGCGCCGCAGCATGGCCCTCGCCGTCCAGGCCGGCGTCCCCGAGGACCAGCTCGTCGTCGACCCCGGCATCGGCTTCGGCAAGACCGTCGAGCACAACCTCCAGATCGTCGCCGACCTCCCCCAGCTCCGCAGCCTGGGGCAGCCCATCCTGCTCGGCACCTCACGCAAGAGCTTCATCGGCGCCATCACCGGCGCCGACGTCACCGACCGGCTCTTCGGCACCGCCGCGACCGTCGCCGTCGGCATCAGCCGCGGCGCCCACATCGTCCGCGTCCACGACGTCGCCCAGATGCGCCGCGTCGCCCAGATGACCGACGCCCTCCTCCTCCGCTGACCCCTCCCCACCGACCTCCTCGACTCCCTCTCCCCGTGGGAGAGGGCTGGGGCCTGCCCGCAGAAGCGGGCCGCCGCTCGGCCTGCAATCGCAAATCGCGAATCGGCAATCGGGAATCCCCGTGGCACGGGCATCTTGCCCGTGACCCACAGGCTGGAAGCCTGTGCCACCGCTCTGGGTGGAGCATTCCTGCTGCCAACATGCCCCGACGGAGCCACGCCGCCCCTCCGCCTCCAATCGGCAATCGGCGATCGCAAATCGCAAGTACCCCCTTGCAGCCGCTGCTCGTCACAGCGTCTTCACGTTCTCGCGGGCGTTCTGGGCGGTTGTGAGGGCTGTCGGGGCCACCGTGGCCCCCGGCTGGGCCATCGGCCCTGCCTCGGGTCGGTGACGCCGCCGGCCCGCATCGAGCACCCGGCGCCGCCTGTCCCGCCTGCTCCGTGCCTCGACCCCATTCGGGCAACACGCCCTGTAGGCCTGACACCGGCTCGATGACACCGTCTCCAGACACCGTCTGCATGCTCGTGTGGCCTGGTACATGGATATCACACTTACGTAAGTGTGAGGATCAA
>CBFDBL010000128.1:0-11377 GCA_965603035.1 uncultured bacterium | reverse complement strand
ACGCCCATCATGGGCAACGCGACCGACCAGCTCCTCAAGGTCCAGCCCATCGCCGCGGCCGTCAAGCCGCTGGTGGTTAAGCTCGGCCGCGAGGCCGACATCGTGGTGCTGCTCACCCACCTCGGGCCGCCGGAGGACAGGAAGCTCATCGCCGCCCTCCCCCGGCTCGACCTCGTGCTCGGCGGCCACCACCACAAGCGGTTCACCAAGCTGAACTTCGACCCCCAGCGCCAGACGATCCTCCAGCACTCGGGCTGCTTCGGCGCCCACATCGGCGAGGTGGTCATCACCTGGGACGGCGCGAAGATCGTCGGTCGCGCGGCCCGGCTCCTCAAGGTCGCGCCGGCGATGCCCGCCAGCCCCAAGGTCGCGGCCATCCGCGCCAGGTACCAGCCCGCCAAGGCGAAGTGAGCGCCCGTCCGCCCGCTCCGCGGGGTTTTCTATGGACTGCGGTGGCTCGACACCGCTCTCCCTTCTCGCGGAGCGAGCACCGCGGGGCAGGGCCCAGAAACGAGCAGCGAAGGCGCCGAGCCGACCGACCGCTCCGCTGGCAGCCCAAGCGGCCCGTTCGGCTTCGCTCAGGGCAGGCTACCGCCGCCGCACTCCAAAGTACCGACGCGGAGCTTTGGAGTGCGGTGATGGAATCACCGCTTTGGTCCCCAGCGGAGCGGTCGGGCTCGCCTGCTTGACTCCCACCACGCCGGCCGATACCCTCAGGAGTATGAGAACGATCTCAACGGCCATGCTCGCGCTCGTCGTCGCCGTCTGTGCCGCGGCCGGCGCGGCCAAGCCGCCCGAGCAGCCGAAGACGGGGCCGGGCGGCAGCGACTACCCCCACGCGAAGGTCCTGCGGCAGAGCTACGGCCAGGGCGTCGCTCAGTACTGGATCTTCGAGCCCGACGAGCCCAAGCCCGCCTCGGCGCCCGTCGTCGTCTTCAACCACGGATGGCTGGCGATGGACCCCGCCGTCTACCTCGGCTGGATCCACCACCTGGTGCGGCGGGGCCGCATCGTGGTCTACCCGCGCTACCAGGACAGCCTGTTCACGGCGCCGTGGACCTTCGCCCCCAACGCGATCGGCGCGGTGCAGCGGGCGCTGGGCCAGCTCAAGGGCGAGGGGCACGTGCGGCCCGAGCTCGAGCGGTTCGCCATCGTCGGCCACTCGGCGGGCGGGGCGATCTCGGCCGACATGGCCGCCCAGGCCGCCCGCAAGGGCCTGCCGAGGCCCAAGGCGCTGATGATCGTCCAGCCCGGGCGCGGGTTCCAGGGCCGCAGGTCCGCCTTCTTCCCCGCCGCCGACCCCAAGCAGATCCCCGCCGACGTCCTCCTGCTCGTCGTCGCCGGCGAGGACGATCGCGTCGTCGGCGACGCCGACGCCAAGGCCCTCTTCCGCGGCACCCCACAGATCCCGGCCGACCGCAAGGACTACGTCGTGGTCCGCACCGACCGCCACGGCGCCCCGCCGCTCGTGGCCGACCACATCAGTCCCTGCTGCACCCACGGCGGCCGGCGCCAGGGGCTGGGCATCAACGCCGTCGACTTCTACGCCTACTGGCGTCTCTTCGACGCCCTCACCGACGCCGCCTTCTGCGGCAAGAACCGCGACGTCGCCCTCGGCAACACCCCCGCCCAGCGCTTCATGGGCACCTGGAGCGACGGCACCCCGGTCAAGGAGCTCGTCGTCACCGACGAGCCGTGAGGAAGGGGCGAGGTCCGAGGGACGAGGGGAGGACGCAAGGACGGCCTTCGGCCGTCATGGTGCGCGGTCGGCCGGCCCGCGGACGAGGAGCCAGAAGGCCACGGCGCAGGCCCCCGTGATCAGGCAAGGGACCAGGAAGATCCTCGTCCAGTCGCGCACGATGCCGCCGGCGGCGGACGAGGTGGTGAAGGCGCCGATCACGAAGCCGCCGAGCTGGGTGCCCAGGAAGGTGCCGAGGCCGAACGTGGCGAGGGTGGGCAGCGCCTGCGCCGAGGCGCGGATGTCCGCAGGCGCCAGGCGGTTGACGAAGAGCTGCGCCACCACGTAGTAGAAGGGGAACGCGATGCCGTGGAGCGCGATCGACCCGGCGACGACCTGCCACGGCAGCCACTGGTGCAGCGAGAACACGAGGTAACGCACTGCCCACGCCGCCGCGCCGAGCGCCAGCGCCCGGCGGTAGCCCAGCCGCCCCAGCACCACCCCCAGCAGCAACGCCGTCGTGAACAGCTCGGCCACCTGGGCCACCGTCAGCACGGCCGGCACGTGCGCCCGCGCGATGCCCACCCCCTGCTCGAGGAACTCGCCCGCCGCCATGTAGTAGGTCTGGATGCCCACCGCGGTGACGACGCACAGGACGATGAACACGACGAACCGCCCGCTGCGGAACAGGCCGAGCGCCTTGACGAGCGCGGGGCGACCTCCCGCGTCGCGGCTGGGCGGCGTGTGAGGCAGGAACAGGCACGCCACCCCCATCGCCAGCGCGCACCCGCCCGCCAGCACCAGACAGTCGCCGCCCACCGGCGCGCCCCCACTGCGCTGCACCAGGCTGCGCCACAGCGACAGGCCCCAGCCCGAGGCGATGTACCCCAGCGACCCCGCCACCCGCACCCCGCCAAACTCGCGCTCCGCGTCGCGCAGGTGGTGGAACGCCAGTGAATTGGGCAGCGCGCCGGCCGACCCCGAGAGCACGGCGTTGACGCCCCACAGCACCGCCAGCCCCGCGAAGGTCCGCTGCTGCGACGCCGCCAGCAGCACGACGCCGCACGCCACGTTGACGGCCACGAGGATCCACTGCGTCGGGACCCATCGGTCCGCGATCTGCCCGCCCACGAACGGCGCGAACAGCATGGCGAGGCTCGTCATCCCGTAGATCACCGACGCCTGCACCGGCGTCAGCCCCAGCCCCACCGGCGGCGGACCGACCAGGTAGGGCCACAGCACCGGCGCCCACGCGCCCAGGACCGCGTACTGGAGGAAGAACATCACGCTGAGCTGCACCCGCAGGCCCACGCGCATCGCGTCAGGCTCCGACTCGCTGCCCCGACACCGCCCCCCATCCAACAAGCTGGCCGGGCCCACCGCGAGGGCGAGCCCGGCCAGTTCGCTGATGTCACATGAGGCGGCTGAACCCTACTCGTCGCCTCCCGCGGCCGGCGCCGCCTCGGGCGCCGCCGCCGGCTCCTTGAAGAAGATCAGGAACGCCACGGCACAGGCGACGGTGAGGAAGCAGGGGATCAGGAAGATCCACTTCCAGTCCTTCGCCCCCCCCTGGGTGAACACCGTGATGATCCAGCCTGTGAAGACGGTGCCGAGGTAGTTGCCGATGCCGAGGGTCACCATCGTGAGCAACGCCTGAGCCGAGGCGCGGATGTCGCTCGGCGCCACCTTGTCCACGTAGATCTGCGAGACGACGAAGAAGAAGGTGTAGCCGATGCCGTGGAGCGCCAGCGAGGCGATGACGACCCACGCGGGCACGCTCTGGAAGAAGGCGAAGATCACGTATCGCAGCGGCCACGCGATGACGCCGATGGCCAGGCCGTTGCGGATCCCGATCCTCTTGAGGATGATGCCCAGGAACACGCCCATGGCGATCATCTCGGCGATCTGCGCCACCGTCATCACCATCGGCACGTTCTTGCGGGCGATCCCCACGCCACCCTCGAGGAACTCAGGGGTCGGCAGGTAGTAGAACTGGAGCTCGGTGGTGACGACGAAGCTGATGAGCATGAAGATGAGGAACTGCGGCTTCTTGAGCAGGCTGAGGGCCTCGAGGAAGGCCCAGGGGTTCGTCGCCTCCTTCTTCGGCGGCGTGTGGGGCAGGAACAGGCACAGCACACCCATCCCGAACGACAGGTAGCCCGCGAGCAGCAGCATGTCGTTCGGCACGACGTTCTCGCCCGCCTGGGTCCGCCAGAGGGTGAGGACCACGCCTGCCGCAATCCAGCCTATTGTGCCGAAGACGCGGATCGCGCCGAACTGCTTGTCGGCGTCGGTCAGGTGGTGGAAGCACAGCGAGGCAGTCAGGGCCAGGGTCGGCGCGTAGAGCACCGAGTAGATCATCATCACCAGCCACAGGCTGCCGAACGTCTTCTGCTTCGTCATCCACAGCATGAGCCCGCCGCCGGCCAGATGCACGATCGTCAGGAACCACTGGGTCGGGAACCACCGGTCCACGATCTGGCCGCCGATGAACGGCGCCACGATGCACGCCAGCCACAGCACCCCGAAGATCTGACCCGCCTGCATCGGCGAGAACCCCAGGCAGCCCTTCGCAACGGGGCCCGTCAGGTACGGCCACAGCACCGGCGCCCACGCGCCCCAGATGGCGAACTCCAGAAACATCATCAGGCTCAGCCGTATCCGCAAGCTCAACTTCATCCGCCCATCTCCTACGAGGGCCAGCAAACGGTCCCTGCGACTTGGCAAGCGTTGTACCCAAGACCCCTTATGCCTGTCAAGCGCGTTTCCGCGCCCCGCCCCCTTGTCTTCCCGCTCCGCCGCTGTACAATAGCAGCAGGAGTATCCACCCCTCCGGAGGATCCGCCATGGTCCGCAAGCGCGCGTCGCTCGCCGTCCTGGTCGTCGTTGCCTCGGCACTGGCCGCCGTCGCGGGCGAGGCGCCCGCCGACCCGCCCGACCTGGCCGAGGCGCTCGCGGGCTTCAAGGGCTTCCTCGTCGGCGACTTCCTCAGGACCGAGGGCGATGGCGTCGTGATGCTCGTGCGGGCCGTCACCCTCGTCGAGGGCAGCGCGGCGGTCAACCCCGCCGTCCTGCTCGGCCAGGAGACGGCGATCGCCTTCGCCACCGAGACCGACGACGACGGCAACGAGCGTCCCCGCCGGGCGCTGGTCCGCGCCGTCGAGCACATCCGCAGGATGCCCCCCATCCACTTCCGCGGCCTCGGCGGCAACGCCGTCGTCATCCTCGGCGCGCCGCAGCAGGGCGCCGCCGCCGGCCAGAACGTCCAGGTCGCCGTCCAGCACATGACCGTGCGAGCCCACGGCATCGGGATGCCCCTCGGCGGCGACGCCGAGCCCGACGGCGACGACGGCGAGGGCAAGCCCAAAGGCCCGCTCCTGACCGCGCGCGTCCTCGCCGGCGACGACGGCAGGCTCGTCGTCGATCGCCTCCTGCCCGGCAGCAACACCGCCCACGCCTGGGGCGCCATGCCCAAGCTCCAGTTCGCCGACGACGACGAGGCGGTGATGGGCGGCGAGCCGGCGGTCAGGGCCGACGAGCTGATGGCGCACGCCTTCAAGGAGCGCGGGAAGGCCCTGAAGGCCCAGATGGCGGCGCTCACCAAGCATCTCGCGATGATCAGGGGGCGCCTCGAGGCGGGCGGCGAGCTCCCCGAGGCCCAGGTCGCCGCGCTCCGGCAGCAGGAGGCCGCCCTCCAGAACCGGCTCGACCAGGCCCACAAGCAGATCGCCGTCCTCAAACAGCAGGCAGAGATGCGCAAGCGCCAGGCCATCCTGCGCAAGCGCCACAAGGACATCAAGAAGCTCCATCCCGACCACAGGGGCCCGAACGACGCCGATTTCTGAGCCCGTCGCGCACCGCGCGCAGAGGGCGCCGGGAGACTCCAAGGGGCACGCACCCGCAGGGAGCCGGCCATGGCCCGACGCGCGATGCCGACAGACCTCCTGGCGCCCTGGATCGCCGTCGCGGCGTGCGCCCAGGGGGCCGAGCGGGCCGCACGGCTCGCGCACACGTCCCGCGACCCCATGAAATGCAAGGTCTGCCGGCCCGCCTGCGAGAAGGTGCTGGCCCTCGCCCTCGTCCGCGCCGACCAGCCCGGCGACCACGGCCTCGTCGCCTGCTACGCCGCGGCCTGCGGCGAGACGGCGGAATGCAGGGATCACCTGGCCAGGGCGGGCGCCGACGCGGCAGAGCGCCACGCGTGCCTCAAGACGTGCGGCCTGCTCGACTAGACGGCGCGACAAAGGGGGAGCTGCCCGACCGCGCCGTCGGCCCGCCTCTCGCCTGCCATCCGTCCCCCTCCGCCCTCCAGCACACGCCGGCCCTCTCCCCCGGGAGAGGGCGTGCGGAGCAGAGGGACGGGGCCGCGGGCTTTGCAGGACGAGGGCGACCCGAGTATCCTGCTGCGCGCTGTCACGCACACGAGGGCCCCGTCGCGAGCCACGCTGGGAGACGACCCATGCTCGACGCCGAGCGACGCACGAAGCTCCTGAGCCGCCCCAGGCCGCCCGTGACGTGGAAAGGCGAGCCGGGCCTCGGCGGCTGGTACACCGACGCGGAGATCGAGGCCGCGGTGGCGGCCATCCGCAAGTCGATGGACTGGAACGAGGGCTTCGGCTTCCTGGTCGAGGAGATCGCGCGGTTCGAGGAGGAGTTCGCCCGCTACGTCGGCACCGAGTTTGCCGTCTCGGTCGCGACGGCGAGCGTGGGGCTCGACATGGCGATGCGGTGTCTCGACCTCGAGGCGGGCGACGAGGTGCTCGTGCCGGCCTGCAACTTCAAGGCGGCGACCCTCGCCATCCTCGGCGCCGGCGGCAGGCCGGTCTTCTGCGAGATCGACCCCAGGACCTTCAACCTCGACCCAGCCGACGCCGAGCGCCGCATCACCCCGCGCACCCGCGCCCTGTTCCCCGTCCACATGAACGGCCTGTCGGCCCCGATGGACGACCTGCTCGACCTCGCCGAGCGCCACCCGCACCCGACCCACGGCCCGCTGAAGGTCGTCGGCGACGCCGCACGGGCCTGCGGCGGCGGCTACCGGGGCACCAAGATCGGCAAGCGGGGCTGGATGACCGTCTTCAGCTTCCACACGATGAAGCTCATGACGACCCTCGGCGAGGGCGGGATGGTGACGACCGACGACCCGCGGGCCGCCGAGCGGCTCCGCAACATCCGCCAGTGGGGCGGCGGGGCCGAGTGGGGCACGAGCACCAAGATGACGATGGTGCAGGCCGCCGTCGGCTCCGTCCAGCTCCGTCGGCTCGACGACATGCTCGCCCGTCGCGTCGCGCGCGCCCGCGAGCGCTCCGCCATGCTCGAGGGCGTCTCCGAGCTCACCCTGCCCTGCGAGCCGCCCGACGCCGACCACACTTTCTACCTCTACACGCTGCTCGTCCCGCCCGAGTGGGCCGGCGAGCGACGCGACCGGGTGGTGAAGCTGCTCGACGAGGAGTTCGGCGTCGGCTGCGCCATCGCCAACCCGCCGGTCTACCAGGGCCACGACTACATCCGCCGGCAGACCGCGGGCCAGGCGCTGCCGCTCTCCGAGGAGATCGGCGCGCGCATCTTCTGCCCCTCGCTGCACCCGCTGATGACCGAGGAGCAGAACGCCTACGTCGCCGCCGCGGTCATCGAGGCGGTCGTGCGCGAGCGCGCCCTATGAGCCCAGCCCCCGACGCCGCGGGCCCGGGCCCCGGATCTTGACCTCGGAGCCCGCCTCCCGCGGCCCGATCGGGGGATCCGGCGGCCCCGTCGCCCGGCCCGCAGGCCAGGAGCCCCGATGCGTGAGGCATACGTCACGGTGAGCTTCGGCTTCGTCGTCGCGCTGGTGGTGGCGCACGCGGCGGGCGCGCTGCTGGTGCCGTGCGAGTGGCTGTGGGGCCTCGACATCCTCGGCTACTGCCGCTGGTGGCACGCCGCGGCTTTCGCGCTCGTCGCCGCCGCCACGCTGTGCCTGCGCCAGCCCAGGGCCATGGCGTTCGCCGAGGCCCGCCTGTCGCGGCTCGGGCGGACGCTCTCGGCCCGCCTGCCGCGGGTCGGCCTGGTCAAGGTGCACCTGGCGCTCTTCGCGGTCAGCCTGGGCGCGCTGCTGTTGCTGCGGGCGAAGTACTCGGGCGGCGACTCGCACTGGATGCACGAGACGATGCCGCTGTTCCTCAAGCGTGCGCAGTTGGCGTCGGCCACGCTGTTCGTGCTCGGGTGGGTGGGGATGTCGCTGGGCCTGTCGTACGTGGCGGCGCTCCAGGGAGCGGTGTCGGTGGTGGGCGCGCTGAGCGTGTGCGCCGTGTTCCAGCTCTTCGTGCGGGTGTTCGGCGATCGCGGGCGTGCGGCGCTGTTCACGGCGGCGACGCTGGCGAGCTACGGCCTGAGCCGCCTGCTGCCGGGCTACATCGAGGTCTACGGCGTCTACGTGCTGTTCCTGGCGCTCTACGCGTGGGCGCTGGCCCGCTACTGCCTGGGCGGGCGGGGCTTGCTGCTCGTGCTCGGGGCCTTGCTGGCGTTGGTCTTCGCCCACCTCGAGGGGCTGGTGGTCGTGCCGGGCACGCTCGTGGCGACGGTGGCGGTCGGGCGTCGTCGGCTCGGGCGCGTGGCGGCCGGGTGGCTGGCGTTCGGCGCGGCGCTGCTGGCGGCGTACCCGTCGCTGCTGGGGGGCCTCGCGGAGATGATCCCGCCCGGCCCGGCGGAGTCGCACTTCTGGTCGGTCCGCGCCGAGCAGCCGCTGCTGACGCCGCTGCACACCCTCGCCTCGGCGCGCCACTGGGCCGACTTCGCCAACATCCACGCGGCGCTCTCGGCCGTCGGCATCGGCCTGCTGCTCGCCGCGCTCGCCCTCTGGTGGCGCACGCGGCAGACCGACGCGCTGCTGCTCGCCGCCGCCACCCACTACGCCGCCTTCGTCGCGGGCACCGTCTTCTTCCACAACTTCCACCACCCCATCGCGCGCGACTGGGACATGTTCGGCCCCGGTGCCCTCCTCCTGCTCCTGCTCGCCGCCGCCCTGTGGCGCCGCCTGCCGGCCGAGAAGCTGCGGCGCGCCGCGCTCGTGCTCCTGCCCGTCTGCGCCTGCATCACCGCCCTGTGGCTCGCACAGCAGGCCGGCCTCACAGGCATCGACCCGCCGCCCGAGCCCCGAGTCGGCTACGTCCTCGGGGAGTGACTGGTGCCTCCCAGGCCCCCTCAGGCAGGGCCGCCCGGCGCGTCCTCGAGCTGGCGTCGGCGCTTCGAGCGCAGCACGAGCCGCCGCAGGCCGGCCGGGTCGCTCGCCGCGAGCCAGCGGCGGTCGAAGTCGTGCGCCTGCGCGATCTCGGCGATGGCCACGAGCGCCCGCAGGTGCAAGTCCCGCGTGTCCTGCGTGCCGATCAGCACGAACATCGCGTGCACCGGCGTCTCACCAGCCGCAAAGGCCACCCCCTCCCGACTCCGCACCAGCAGCATGACGAACCGACCCGTCCCCTGCACCACGACGTGCGGGATCGCCAGCCCAGGCCGGATCACCGTGGACGTCGTCTCCTCACGCTCGTGGAGCAGCCCCTGGAGCTCCTCCGCCGGCACGTCCACCTGCGGAGCCAGCACCTCCGCCACCGCGCCGAACACCTCCTCGCGCGACGTGCCGCCCGGCAAGTCCAGCACCCCACAGCCATACGCCAGGCGGTCGAACGCGTCCTCGACCCCGCCGTCGCGGTGGCGCACGATCTCCGCCAGCTCCGCCTCCAGATCGTGGTCCGTGAACGTCTGCGACGCGATCCGCTGCGCCAGGTGCGTCAGCGCCGACTCCCGCGCCCCCCGCGACCGCGCATACACCGCATACCACACCATCCCGCAGCCCAGGATGCCCCCCGTCACCAGCAGCGGCACGCTCCCCAGCTCGACCAGCAGGAAGACGTAGACCAGCAGACCCGCCGCGTGCAGCCACGGATACAGCGGCGAGCGGAACTTCGGCTCGTAGCCCGCCACCCGGCTCTCCCGCATCAGGATGAGCGACACGATGCTGAACCCGAAGAGCAGGATCTTCATCGCCGACGCCGACTTCACGAACAGCGTGATGTCCATGAACAGCAGCGCGCCGATGAACGCCCCGGTGAACAGGATGGCCCAGTGCGGCGTGCCCCGCTTCTCGCTCACCCGCCCGAAGCACGCCGGCAGCAGGCCGTCGCGGCTCATCGCCATGGGCGCGCGCGACGCCGCCAGGATCCCCGCGTTCCCCGTCGTCACGAACGCCAGCACCGCCGCCACCGACATCGCCACCAGACCCGCGCGGCCCAGCAGCGCCTGACCGCCCAGCGACACCGGCGCCAGCTTCAGCGGCCCCGACAGCGCCTCGGGCGACAGCACCCCCACCGTCACGTACACCACCCCCACATACGCCACCGTCACCACCCCGTACGACGCGAACATCCCCAGCGGGAGGTTCCGCCCAGGGTTCTTCACCTCCTCCGCCACGCTCGCCGCCTTCGTCAGGCCACCGTACGACACGAACACCATCGCTGCCCCCACCGCCACCGACCCAAGCCCGCGCGGCAGCATCGGGCTGTAGCGGCTCACGTCCACACGCCCCACACCCACCGCGATATACCCCCCGAGCAGCGCCAGCAGCACCGCCACCAGCACGATCTGGAACAGCCCCGCGTGCCGAGCACCCCACAGGTTCACCACCGTGAAGAACGCGCAGAAGCCCAGCGCGATGAACCGCGTGTGGAGCACCGTCAGCCCAGGAAACAGCAGCCGCGCGAACGCGCCCAGACCGATCAACGCGAACGCCGTCTTGAACGCCAGCGACGCCCACGTCGCCACCCCGCCCAGCATCCCGAACCGCGGCCCGATGCTCCGATCGATGTGGAAGTAGTCCCCTCCCGCCTTCGGCAGCGCCGTCGCCAGCTCCGCCTTGCTCACCAGCGCCGGCAACAGCACCACCGCAGCGGCCAGGTAGCACAGCCACAGCCCAGGACCCGCCACCCCATACAGCACGCCTGGAAGCACGAACAGTCCCGAGCTGATCATCGCGCCCGACGCGATGCAGAATACCCCCAGGAACCCAAGCTCGCGCTTCAGTGGCATCGCTGCCCTTCCCTGCCATGCCCCCCGCCGATCAGTGTCCCACAACCCCGCCACCCTGTCAACACGCCCCCTCGGCGATGGGACTCCGGCCCCCCATCGGGGGAAACGCTGCGCCGCGGGGAGCTGGTCCCTCGGCCACCCAATCGCTCACGCCATCGCCGTCCCTCGCTGGCACGCCGCCAGCCGAAGCCCGCATCCGGCTTTGACTCCCACCGCCCCATCCGTATCATAGAGAGGCCAGGCACGAAGCCACCCGAGAGGACCCGCGCCCGTGAGCAGCAAGGCCAAGGGCAAGAACGCCCGCGACAAGCACAAGGCCCCCGCCACCGAGGCCGCCGTCTGGATCCTCCTCGCCGTCGCAGGCCTCGCCACCGTCTACTTCCTCATGCGCGAGCCCGAGGACGGCCCCGTCACCGCGCTCCCCCGCGCCATGGCACAGGCACGCGCCCTCGCGCTCGTCGCTTCCTGCCTCGGCACCATCCCTGGCCTCTGGCACATCCTACGCGGTCGCCGCGACCCCAACCTCTTCGCCATGGCCGTCCTCTTCCACCTCATGCTCGCATGCTACTGGATCCTGCGCATCACACTCTCCTAGCCCGCATTTCTCACCAGGTTTTGTCGTGGACGCCACAACGACATGCCAGG
>CBFDBL010000127.1:0-11397 GCA_965603035.1 uncultured bacterium | reverse complement strand
GGAGGGGAGGCCAGGCAACTGGCCTTCCCTACCCCTATCATTCTGTCGCCCGCCGGTCGGCGGGCTGGTCGTGCGCCCAACGCCAGGCCACCCGCGGCGACAGGGCCGTGTCCTGCGGCGACAGGCGACGGCCGAGCCGCGTCCCGTTGGTGGCTCGGCGGGAGCCTCGCCCTCCCAGCACGTGGCAGCTACTCGCTTCCGACGACCAGACAGCCCGCGCCGTGCGGGCCGAGCTCGGTGGCGAGGTAGACGTGGGCGCCGGCGCGGCGCACCGTGGCGGGGCGCTGGTGCCATTCGTCGTAGTAGGTCGCGCCCTCGCGATGGGGCAGGCGGAGGACCTCGCCGCGGACCGTGCGGTGGCGGGCGTTGTAGAGCGTGTAGAGGGTCTTGGAGTCGACAGGGGGTTGGTTTTTCGCCTTTGACGGCGCGGCGGGGAACTCGTTGGCCCAGACCCCGCCCATCTCGGTGGGCACCAGCGGGACGGGCTCGAGGCTGGTAAAGGCGTCGCGGTGCTTGCGGAGGATGCGGTAGCAGCGCCGGATCTCCGCGCGCGTCTCCGGCTCGAACCACTCGGCGGCCGGCCCCTCGAGCCAGATCGCCTCGCCGTTGAAGAAGACCCAGCGCACGCCCGTGGCCCAGCTCCCCGTCGGCTTGTCGCAGATGAGGATCTCGATGGTCTTGAAGTCGGGGAAGGCGAACCGCGCGATGTTCAGCGGCACCAGGGTCTGGGTGCGCCGCGCGGCGTTCATCGCGTAGGTGAAGCTGCCGTCCTGGAAGTGGGTCGTCACGTCGACGGGCGTCTCCTCGGTGTAGATGGCGACGCCTTTCTTCACGGCCTCGACCCGCTCTCGGATGACCCTTGTCGTGTCGCGCTCGGTCCGCACGCAGTAGCTCGGCACCGGGTGGCCGTGCTTGTCCGACGAGCAGTCTTTTCCTGCGTTGGCGAAGCCGAACTGGTCGATGTACATGCCGTCGACGCCCAGCTCCTTGACCTTCGTCTCATAGGTCGAGGCCTGGACCTCGCGCCACGCCTTGACGCCGGCGCAGAGGCTCATCTCGACGTTGCCCGTCCACCACGCGCCCTTGCCGTCGCGGCGGATGCTCTGCCACGCCTCGCCGTGTGCCTGGCCGAGCTTCCCGCGCGCCGTGAGCAGATAGCCCTCGATGTAGAGCCCCGTCGGCACGCCCTGCTTCTGCACGCCCTCGATGGCCTTGCGGAACGCCTCGCGACCACCCTTGAGGAAGTCGTAGGGCGAGTAGTCGCCCGTCCGCCCATAGATGCGCCCCCACTTCCCGCAGTTCCCCCAGTCGAACAGATGCAGGTAGTCGATCCCGCCGAACTCCCGCCGCGCCTCCTCGACGGCCCGCTCGAGGTGGAACTCGCCGGTCCCGTGGTCATACAGCGGGTCGTGCGCGTGGAGGAAGCGCTGTCGGAAGTTGAAGATCTCGCGGAACCACTTCCGCCGTGGGTAGCGGGGCCGGAGCCACCTGGCCACCTCGAGGCGGTAGCCCTCGAGGCCGTGGTGCCAACCGCCATCGGTCACGCGGATAACCGTCGTGGGCGTGAAGTAGCCGTCGCCCGGCCTGAGGGTGCGCTCACGGTACTCGACCGCAAGGCGTACCGTATTCCCCGTTTTCTCCAGGCAGTAGGTGCGGGGAATCACGTGCCACGGGTCGCCCGTCGTGTGGAACACCAGGCCGCGACCCTGGCTCGGGTTGAACACCTGGAGGAATTGGACGGGGAAGAGGCCGCAGTACCGCTCGCGGTACGAGCAGGGGCGGTTGTCGAAGGCGGCGCCGCGCTTGGGCACGAGGTAGTAGGTCTCGTCGCCGCGGTCGCCAAGGCGAATCGGCCCGAGCCGCGGGGCCACGACGCGCACGGTGTGCGGCACGCTGTCGTGGTTGGCGAATCGCACCCCGAGAAGGAGTTGGTTGAAGCCGAGGGGGCGCAGCACCATGACGCTATGCGAGCCCGTGTTGTCTACGGCGTGGGTCACCGTCACGGTGACGCTCAGCTTGGGGGCGCGGCGCAGGCGAAATTCCCATGAGTCGTCGGGGCGGTGGAGACCGTCGCCGACGCGCTGGCCGCCTATCAGATCTTCGGGCTGCACGGGCTTGCCGTCCACCTCGAGCTCGATGAGCTGGCACGGCTTCTCGAGCAGGCGCCAGCCCGTGGGGCGATGGACGAGGTTCGTGAGGGTAGCCAGCCGATCGGCGCGGACATCGGCCTCCATCCACGGGCCGGTCATGACGAGGCGGTCGCTGTCGCCACGCGCCGGGGTCGCCGCCTTGTAGTCGGTCCGCGTCTGCACGGCCAGGGGCGTTACTAGCTTCGGGGCAAGGCGCGGCAGGTCCTCGCGCGCATCCGGGAACCCGGGCGGCCCGGCGGTGCGCGCGGTGACGGCGGCGAGGGCGAAGGCGGCCTGCTTGCAGCGGTCGGCGAGGACGATGGCCTTCAGCGGCTTCGAGGGGTCGGCGGCGGCGACGAGGACCTGGGGGCCGGGGACGATGGCGAACTGCTTTGTGGCGACGTTCATCGGCAGGCACTCGTCGGCGGTGCCGTCGGCGTATTCGAGACGGAGGCGGAAGCGATCGACGTCGCGAATGACGCGGAAGCGCCCGCCGCCGTAGACCGGCTCCTCCGGGCCGACGAGCGCGGCGAGGAGCAGGAGATAGACCTCGCTGGCCTTGACGTCTGCGGCGATGCGCAGCTCGCCTTTCTTCCTGACGCTCGTGCCGGCAAGCGCGCCTTCGCCGGGACCGATAGGTCCTATAGGTCCTATTCGACTGAGCCTGAAGGGAATGCCTTGCGCCGTGACCTCCCCCTGCGGGAACCAGTCGGCGATGCGCAGATGCCGCAGCCAGGCCGCCGCGTCGCTCTTGGCCAGGGCGTCCATGGGGATGGTGGCAAAGGGGACAGGCACCTGCGGAGCCAGTCCCCTTTGCCAGTCGATGAAGTCGGCGAGCTTCGAGGGCTGGATGGCGTTGACGAGGCGGATGTCGGCGAGCTCGAGCGTGGCGTCGGACTTGGCGGCCTGCACCTGGATGGCGAGGGCGCCGATGGTCTCGAACTGCGCGGCGGCGTCGCGGACGTCGCAGTGGACGGTGTGCCAGCGGCCGTCGGAGACGAGCTCGGTCGGGGCGATGACCGACGCGTAGTCGCTGCCGTCGCCGCGCGGCTTGCCGATGACGCAGAGCGTGTAGTCGCTCCACGGCCGCTGCCCCGTCGCCCGATACCGCAGGGCGACGTAGCGATGGCCCGCCAGCTCGACCTTCTCGGGCAGCGCCCACGACCACTTCATCCCGCGGCCGGCCTCGGCCACGCGGAAGGCCCAGCCGCCGCCCTCCCGCTCGACGCTGTGCTTGCCCTCGGAGGCGGGATTGCTCAGCCAGTCGCGGTGGTGCACCCACTTCGCCTGGGCGAGCGGCGCGACCCAGTCGGGCTTCGGTGGCGCCGTGGGGACGCGCTCGATGATCTCGGCGTCCTTCGGCGGCTCGGGCAGGAAGGCGAGCCAGTCGAGCCACAGCCGGGCCTTGCCCTTCGCGGTCGCGCGGACCTGGACGGCGAGGCCGTGGGCGCCGTCGGCCTCCGTCAGGGTCGAGACATCGACGGCCGCCACGTGCCACTTCCCATCGGCCCTGGCGTCGCAGAGCCGGATGGCGTTGAGCTGCTTCCCGGGGACGCGGTCATCGAGGTAGACGAGGTAGTCGTCGCCCTGCGTCCTCAGGTTCTCGGCGCGGTAGCGGACGGCGAGCCAGGGGGTGTCGGCGAGCCCGGCGGTGGGCATCGTGGCCGACCACTTCATCCCGAGCCCCGGCTCGTCCACGCGGAAGCAGGCGGCCTGGCCGTCGCTCGTGGCCGAGGCCGTCCTCGAGACGGCGCTCAGCCACGTCGGCCGCGGCTCCCAGCGCCCGGCGTCGGCGAACTCCTCCCGCCACTGGAAGTCGTCGAGGTCGCCGGCCACGGCGCAGGCGACCAGCACGAGAGCGGGCAGGCCGAATCGCAGCATGGCGTGTGCCTCCGGGCCGAGGGGAGCGGCCTCATTGTCGGGCGCCCCCACCTCTGAGTCAAGCGCCCGGCCCCATGGCCCTCTCCCGACGGGAGAGGGCGGCCGACAACGGCCACGCAGTGGTCGGAGGAGGGCGGGTGAGGGTCTGCCCAAGCAGGGGAAGGTCGCCGCGATCAGGCGCCGCCCTTGCTGCGGCGGCCCTCACCCGCCGCCGCCCGCCCGGCGGCGGGCCGCGGCGCCCTCTCCCGACGGGAGAGGGCCATGGCTAGCGGCGGTAGACGGGGAGGTAGCGGTAGTAGACGCCGAGCGACATGACGGCCATGGCGGTGGTGTAGACGCGGCCGCCGGCGCCGCCCCAGTTGTGGTTGGCGGGGTCCCAACTGCCCCGGACGTAGCGCCCCTTGGCGTCGTAGCGGTCGCGGACCTGCTGTGCGAGGAGGGCGTCGCGGAACAGGCGGTTCCATGCGAGCCAGTGGTCGCCGCCGAACTGGAACATGGCGAGTGTGGAGTAGTAGGTGTAGTAGAGGTCGCCGACGAGTCGGTTCTTGCCCCTTCCTGGCCCGCGGACTCTGCGCTCGTAGCGGATGAGGTAGGCGGCGGCGGCGCGGATCTCGTCCTCGTAGCCCTCGCCGCCGACGAACTGTCGGGAGAGCATGCCGATGGCGGTCATGGCGGGCTGGCTGTTCGGGTCCCGCACCACGTAGGCGCTGCCGCCGTCGTCGCGGGCCGTGTTGGCGAGGAAGGTCCGCGTCCGCTCGAGCGCCTCGTCGGGCACGTCGAGCTCGGCGCAAATGCCCGAGCGGAGCGCGAGGATCTGCCAGCCGGTGACCGAGAGGTCGCCGCCCGCCTTGTCCACGGGGCCCTCGTAGCGGAAGCCGCCGTGCTCGGGCTGGACGCGGCAGATGTAGAGGAGCCCGGCCTGGGCCATCTCGGCGAAGCGCAGGTCGCGGGTCAGGCCGAAGGCTTCGCAGGCGGCCATGGCCGCCATGCCCTGCTCGTAGAAGGTCAGCCAGGCGAATCGGCCGTCGGTCTGCTGGTGCGCCTGGAGCCAGGCGAGGCCGCGGGCCACGTGGCTCCGGAAGGCCCCCTTCTGGTGGGTGTGCCCGGCGCCGAGCAGCGCGAGGAGCGCGAGGCTGGTCATGCCCACGTCGTAGTCGTCGCGGCCGCCCCAGTCCTTGCAGGCCCAGCGGCCGTCGCGCTCCTGGACCTTGGCGAGCCACATGAGGCCGGCGTCGACGGCGCGCTCGGTGTGGACGGTGGAGCCGCCGCGTCGGCCGACGGCGCGCGAGCGTCCGGCGGAGGAGCGTCGTGCGAAGATCGAGGGGGCGTAGCCGCGCTCGCGCGCCTCGACGGCCAGGATCTGCGTGGGCGAGGCGGCCGACGGGTCGGCCGTCGTCGGGCGCGCGTCGCCCGTCACCGTCCTGGTGTCGCGCGGCAGCTTTGGGCCGGGGTCGGGCGGGTGGAGCGGGGAGGGGGGGCCTGGCTCCTCGGGCAGGTCGGTATCGGGGTCGGGCGGCTCGGGCTCCGGCGGCTCGGGCTCGCTGTCCTTCGGCTCGCGGTCGGCGGGGATGAGGTTGATGGCGAGGGGCGGGCGCGGCGGCTCCTCGACGATGTACCCGTACCGCGCCCAGCCCAGGGCCATGAGCAGCGCGATGTGGACGGCGAGCGACAGGCTCCACCACGGGAGATGGCCGTACCGCTCGCCGTGGCGCCGGCGGCGGCGGCGGTAGGCCATGGTCAGGTCGGCCATCAAGCGGTCCACGGCGCCGTTGTCATCGTCCATGCGCGTCCCCTGTTGGGAGCGTCGCTCCACCGGTGAGTATAGGGCGAGGCCGTGCCGAGTCAAGGCGGAAGGGCTGGCGCGGCCTGGCGGATCACGCGCCGGGGCTGGGGAGGTCGGTGCGGACGACGGTGGGCCTGGCGAGGAATGCGGCGCGGCGGTCGGCGAGCGCGAGCAGGTCGGAGTCGCGGCGCAGGTCGCGGAGGTAGTGGCGGAGGCCGCGCTCGAAGAGGGCCTGGAGGGGTATGGCGTTGAGGGACAGGGCTCCGTCGGGCTCGAGGCGGAGCATCCAGCGGCGCTTGTCGTCCACGCAGCGGATGCCCGTGGGGCGGTGGCCGTCGTGGAGGAGTCCGCCGCGCCAGCACTGGTGGACGAGCTCGGCGCACGAGGCGAGCGGGCGGGCGGTGCGGCCGGCCAGGGCGTAGCCGTCGAGCGGCTGGCGGCCGAGGTCGGGCAGGTAGCGCTCGGCGAAGCGCAGGAAGCTGGCCTTCGAGGGCACCCGCGCCTGGCTGCCGACGAGGTAGCCCGCCGTCTGCTCGACGGCGGCACAGACCTGCTCGGCGCCCGCCGCGAAGAGGTGGACGGCGATCAGGGTCGAGGACGCCTCGAGGCGGCGGTCGGCGCTCTCGCGGATCTCGGCGATCAGGTCGTCGGCAGTGGGCAAGGCACAACCTCGGTATCGGTGCTCAGCAGCCGCTGCACGGTGCACGGGACCCACCGGAAGGAGAAGAACACAACTCCCTCTCCCGTCGGGAGAGGGCCGGGGTGAGGGGCCTGAGGCTGCCGGTACTGCGATTCGGGAGCCTGCCCCGGCTCGCCCCTCACCCTCACCCTCTCCCGTGGGGAGAGGGAAGCCGATAGGGGTCTCTCCCTCACTTCTGGCCGTACTCGCGGACGACGCCTGGGCGGTAGACGTATCGGCACTTGGGGTCGGTGCAGGGCGGCCGGCTGTCGCGCATGTCGACGCGGGGGTTCGCGGCGATCTCGCGGTAGGCGGCCAGGAGCTTCTGGTAGTCGGGGTGGTCGGTGCTCGGGAGCACGGGCTTGCCGCACGTCTCGTCGCCGCCGGCGGCCTTGGCGAGGGGGGCGCGGAGGGCACGGCTCTGGTCGGCGGGGAGGCGCATGCGGAACACCGTGGCGAGCGCGTTGCCGCCGTGGCAGGAGGCGCACAGGCGCTTGTGGACGTCGCCGAGGGCCTTGGCGTGCCGGGCGAAGATGTCGCGCCCGCCGGTGGTGCCGTGGCGGGTGTAGGCGTAGGTGCCGTAGTAGGGCGCGTTGCTGTCGATCCACGTCACCAGCCGCCGCCAGTCCTCGGCCGGCATCGTCACCCGCTTCTTGTGGGTGGTGCGCAGGACCTCGACGACCTTGCTGGCGTGGGAGCCGTAGTACTTGGGCGGCCGCATGACGAGGGTCGAGACCTGGTAGATGTTGACGTAGCTGGTCAGCCCCTTGCGGACGAGGGTCTCGTAGGCGACGTTGAACAGGTGGGTGTAGTCGGGCGAGAGGTCTACGCCGCCCTTGGGCTTCGGCCCGCTGTGGCACTTGACGCAATGCCTGTCGAGCACGGGCTGGGCGTCGTAGTAGAAGTCGGGCGCGTGGACGCCGCCGTAGGGGGGCGGCGTGATGTCGGACGGCTCGCGGCGCAGGGCGAGGGCATGGACGACGGGCGGGGAGGTGGTCTTGCGCTCGTGGCATCCGACGCAGCCGAACCGCTCGCCGGGCGCGACGGCGACGAAGGTGCGCATGCGCTGGAGCTCCATGAAGTCGGCGTCGAGCGCGCTGAAGTAGATCGCCTTGTTCGCGGGCGCCCTGAAGTAGGCGGAGCCGTCGGGCTCGACGGGCACGGTGCCCCAGAGGCGCTTGAGGGCGAAGTGGCCGACGTCGCTGATCGCGGGGTTCTGGAGCCTGTGGCCGCGGGTGCGGGAGGCGACGGGCTTGGGGATCTCCTCGGTGATGCGGATGTGCTTCACCTCGCCGGGCTGGATGCCGTCGAGCCCCTCGTAGACGTCGAGGACGTAGAAGGTGCCCCAGTCGGTGGTGGCGGGGTCGGCGTGGCGCGGTGTGGCGACGACGGGCTTCTCGCTGGGCGAGATGACCTGGGGCTTCGGCCGGGGCTTGAGGGGGAAGGGCTCGAAGGCGGCGAGGCTGGGGTCGCGGTAGACGAGGTCGCGGTGGTTCCAGCGGTCGAGCAGGTAGATGGCGTAGCCGGTGGGCTCGCGGTTGTTGGGGCCGTAGCAGTAGGAGACGAGGAAGTAGTCCTCGGAGAGTGGGAACACGTCGGCGTAGTAGCCGCTCTGCGGGCGCTGCCAGGAGGCGTGGCTGGGCGGCGGGATCTCGGGGGTGAGGTTGGTGAAGACCTGCGGGCTCGAGTACGTCCACATCGGGTGGACGAGGGCGACGGGGCCGACGGCGTAGGGCATGTGGGGGCCGAGGATGCAGGCGATGCGCTGGCTGCCGGGCACCTGGCGCGCGCCCCAGAGGGTCACGGGGCCGAAGTGGGCGCCCGCGACGTGGATCATCCGCGTGCCGTCGGGGTTGCACCGCCACAGGCTCTGGTTGTTGCCCACGTGCTTGTCCACGTAGCGCCACTGGCTGACCGCGAGCTGGCCGTCGGCGAGCACGCTGGGGGTGAAGTCGTGGATCGTGTTCGTCGAGATGCACGTCGCGCCGGAGCCGTCGGGGCTCATCGTGTAGAGGCTGGAGACGGTGAAGGCGTTGTGGCAGAGGGTCACGCGCTCGGAGCGTGTGGAGATGAAGGCGATGCGGCCGTCGGGCAGGTAGCAGGGGTCCACGTCGTCGTACTTCGAGTCCGTGACTTGCCGCAGGCCGGAGCCGTCGACGCTCATCTCGTAGATGCGATAGGGGCTCGGCGGGTCGGGCTTGAAGCTGAAGAGCAGCTTCGTGCCGTCCCAGGAGAGCTCGGTATCGCGGTAGATGCCGTCGGACTTCATCGTGGGGGTCAGGCACGTGAGCTTCCCGTCGGGTCGGACGGGGGAGAGAGCGAAGATGCCGCCGCCGGGCCTGAAGCCGCGGCTGCCGTCGTAGTAGATCGTGTAGATGTGGGAGGTGCCGTAGGTCAGCCGCCTGGCGAAGACGATGGCCGGGAAGTCGATGAGCGGGTTGCTCAGGGCGACGCGGTTCTTGAGCTTGTAGGCGTTGGCGTAGAGGTCGTAGACGCGCTGCCACTTCTCGGGGCTGTCGGCCTCCTGGAGCAGGGCGTCGATATAGTCGCCCATGTGCGCGGCCTCGGCGCCTTCCTTCTGGAGGAAGTCGGCGGCAACGCCGGGCATGGCGCGGAAATCGAGGATCAGCTCGAGGGTATGGTCGATCGTCCTGCGCAGGTGCGCGGGTGAGAGCGAGAGGGTCTCGCGCTCGACCCGCTTGTCGCCGAGCTTCACCGACAGGTGCGCCACCCAGTCGCTCGACGCCTCGACGACCCGCGGCCCGCTCAGCAGCAGCTCGTTGCGGGAGGGGTCCTTCGCCCCTGCGTCGCCCTTGGCGCCCGAGCCGACGCGCTCGATGCGCGCCTCGACCTTGTGGCCGGGGATGAGCGTGTACTCGAGCACGCGATGGGCGCGCGGCGTGGGCAGCGGCACGGGGTCGTAGGGCTGGCGATAGTCGTAGCTGTTCGGCGGCTCGAGCGGGTAGAAGCCGACGAAGCCGGCCTGGTCCTTCCTCGAGGCCACCGCCCCCGCCTTCGCCTTCTTGAAGGCGCGGCGGTCGACCGTCCAGTCCTTCGGGAACGGCTCGGGCGCGGTGAAGCGCAGGGCGCAGATGTGGGGGATGCAGGGCGCGACGCAGAGCAGCTTGACCGTGTGCTTGCCCTTCGTGATCCGGGCCTTGCACTGCTCGAGCCACTTGGCGCGGCTCGTGCTCCAGCTCCCCGTCGTCTCCTTGATGCCTTCGACCAGCAGCTTGCCGTCGAGCAGGATCTTCACCGGGCGGCTCTGGAGCGCGGCGTAGAGCGCGGAGACGGTGTAGTCGGCGGTGACGGGGAAGTCGAGGTCGTACTCCGCCTGGTTCGGGAGCTTGCCGCCGTTGACGATGCAGGGGAACTTGTCGGAGTATCCCCTGGCGATGCCGCGGTTATCCACGTTCCCGCGGTCGAACCAGTCGGCGCGGATGGTGAAGCTGTCGGCGGCGGCGGCGGCCTGCGCCAGCAGCGCGGCGGCGGCTACGAGCAGGATGAAACGAAGCACGTGTCTCACATCTCGCCTCTTGTCACTCGACGTAGAAGAAAGGCGCCAACTCCGCCTCGGGGATAAGCCGAGAGGCCTGGCGCAGGATGGCGCGACACGTCCCGGTATCGAGCCCCTTGTGACGCGGCACGGTCAGTGTCTGCCGCTGTCCTCCCGGCCCGTCGCGCCGCAGCTTGACATGACTGCCACGCTGCGAATGCACGGTGAACCCGAATCGGCCCAGGATCTTGATGACGTCGTCGCCCGAGAGCCGCCTGAGCCTAGGCATACTCGGGTTCCATCTCCATCGTGATGAGGATGGTGGGCTGCGGCGCCAGGCCGAGAGCCGCGAGGTCCTCGCCCTCAAGGTGCAGCTCGACCGCCTCCTTCAGATTCCCGACGACCTCGTCGAGCGTGCCGCCCTGGGTGACGACGGGGATCTCGAGGCACTCGGCGACGTACCCCGACTGCTCGCCCAGGCGGATCACCGCCTTGATGGTCTGCTGCAAGCGGGGCATCGCTCGCCATCCTCCTGCGGCGCCGAGAGCAGGGCGCGCGGCGCCTCGTCGGCCCGCGCGCCCACGCTCAGACTCTCCGCTCTCTCACTTCTTCAGCGGCTCGAGCACGATCTTGCGGGCCTCCCAGACCGCGCTCTCGCTCTGGATGCAGATCTTGCCCGCGGTCCAGCTACACTCGGTCGCCTGGTTCATCTGCTTGCCGTTGACGAAGGGCGTCACCGTGTCGCCCTCGCAGACGATCTCATAGACGTTCCACTCGCCGAGGGCCCTCTCGTTGTGCTCGCCCTTCTTCGGCACGCGGCGGCCCTTCTTGCCCTTGTGCTCCTTGCACTCGAAGCCGCCGATGACGAAGAAGTCGCCCTGGTTGCGGTACATGCCCTGGCACTCGAGACTCTTCGGCCACACCTGATCCTTGCCGATCGTGTGGACCAGCACGCCGCTGTTGCCGGGCTTGGTGAAGCGCCACTCCATGACGAACTTGTAGTTCTTGTAGGCCTGGTTCGTGCGGACGTAGCCGGGGGGCCGCCCGGCGCACTTGAGCAGGCCGTCCTCGACCTTGAAGACGTCCTCGGGCTTGGCGTTGCCGCGCAGGTGCACGGTCCAGCCCTCGAGGTCCTTGCCGTTGAACAGGACGACGGTCTCCTTGGGCTCGATTGCCTCCTCCTCCGCGGCCATCGCCACGCTGGCGAGCATCGCACACGCGAGTCCCACCACCAGCACATGCCTCATCATCCGCCTCCTTTCCTGAGGTCCACGGGATCGCCCATCGACGCGTCAAGTATAGGCGACGGGGGAGCCGGGAGTCAAGCGGCGGCGGGCCCCTGTCGGCCCGCCGCCACCAATGCATAGGATCGCTGCCAGTGTGGACTGCGAATCCCGGCGCCCGCAAGCTCACTGACGGCATAGCCGTT
>CBFDBL010000126.1:0-11440 GCA_965603035.1 uncultured bacterium | reverse complement strand
CGCGCCCGCTAAGGCGCCGGGGCGCGGGCGCCACACCCCCGCGCGAACGAGCCCACACGTGGCCAAGGGTGGGATCGACGAGGGGCGGCGCGCGGCGGGATGCGCGGAGGCCGGCGGCCCGTACCACGAACACTGGAGGCTGAGATGATTCGCACGCTCCGACGCGTCACGCTGCGCGACGGCGAGCGGCTGAGCGTGGCGGCACTCGAGGCGCCGGCCGGGCGCTATGCAAAAGCCATCCGCCGCTTCCTCGACCATAAGGGCGAGCCGTGGCTGACCCACGTCGAGCGGGCGAACCGCGGTGAGGTGGACACACTGCGGACGACCTACTACGTCGGCCTCCTGGGCCGGCGCATCGTGGGCAATGTCATGGTCGTGGGCGATGGCCGCGCGGGCATCCTCGGCCACGTGTTCACCGACCCCGCCCACCGCCGCAAGGGCATCTGCACGCACCTGATGGCGGCGGCGACCACCGACTTCCGCGCCAGCGGCGCGCTCGCGATGAGCCTCGGCACGGGCTACGACTCGCCGCCCTACCACATCTACGCCGGCTTCGGCTTCCGCGGGGTGGAGCCCGGCAACGGCCACATGGTGTTCGAGAGCCGCGCCGGCGCGCTCGCGCGCTACTTCGCACCGGCCCGCACCCGGGCCGTGGAGGTGCGCTGGCAGCACTGGGCCGGCCTGTCGCTGCTCTACATGGTGCCCGGGGCCGACGCGATCCGCAGCCACGCCTACGGGGTCTACGGCCCCGCCGGGTTCGAGGGCGGCTTCCTCGAGCTCCAGTCCTGCCGCGAGCATGCCGACGTGCGGGCCAAGGTGCTCGTCACCCGCGCCGGCTCGGTGGTCGGCGCGGCGCTCTGCCAGCGCGACGCCCGCTGGCCCGGCCGCGTCTATACCCTCGACCTGTTCGCCCACCCGAGCTTCGACGCCGCTATCGCCCGCCTGCTCGCCGCGGTCCGCCTGCCGCGCGAGGCGAAGGTCCAGTCCTACATCGACCGCCCCTCGCAGGCCCGCGCCGCGGCCCTGCGCGCGGCGGGATTCCGCCGCGAGGCGACCCTCGAGCACCAGCTCGTCCGTCTGCACGAGACGCGCGACGTGCTTGTCTACACACGCGGCCTGTGAGGCCAGGCTGCACGCGCGCGGCAACAGTGTGCGCATACACAGCCCCGGCCGCGATATCGGAAGCCGGCTTCACACCATTGACGGCGGCGCCGCGGGGGCGGGCCGCTGTTAGTCTCGCGCTGATAGCATCTTAGGGCGAATCGCCACGCAGGCAGGCCAGTGGCCCGACATTTGCTTGTTGCTAGTTGATGTGGTTGTAGTACAAGGTGAACTAAGCTGAGCCAACTCCTCGGCGCGGCGCCGCGCAGTGCGGTGTTGCTCTTGAGTCACCGAGGTGAGGGCAGCTGCCCGACCCTTCCAGGTGCCCCCTCCCCGCCTACAGGGTCCCAGCTGCCCTCCTCCTTTCTGACGCGATTCTCGCCATCGGGCGATGGCGTGGCTCGCGGTCTGGCGGCGAGCGTAGGCGTGGCGGGCCGGCGGCCCGCGGGTGCCTTGCGGGCGAGGTCGGGCGGCGCTGGGGGGGCCCCAGGGGGCGGCGGCGGGGGGCCTGGCGGTGACCGCAATGGTGCGGTGGGTGTCGTAACGCGCACACAGGGAGGGACGGGGCGGAAGTGGGCCTCCGACTATGAAACTGGCATCACGTTCCTCGCGCGAGCGTTGACTCCGTGGTGGCAAGGGGTTAGGGAAAAAGCGCATCCTGCGGCGCTCAGTGGCACGCCATTTGCTCTGCAAATAGGCAGAAACGCGAGAACAGTTCCGACGAAATCCGCTCTTTCTCGTTTCAGTTGAAAGCCCGCAAGCTTCCTCGGTGTGGCGAACCTGTCCGTGCCCTCTACACAACACCGAGGCGAGGGCAGCTCGTCCACGACCCATCCAGGTGCCCCCTCCCCGCCTTAAGGGTCTGAGCTGCCCTCCTCCCTTCCGGGGGAGCCGCCCGCTCCCCCGCCAGGACCTGCGGCAACGGGCCTCCTCGGTCTCATGAACGCGACCCGTGGCCTACGAGTCGTCACCGAGTTGAGGGCAACTCGCCGACCCTAGCAGGCGACCCCTCCCCGCCTCAAGGGTCTGAGTTGCCCTCTTCCCCTTTGCCGCAGGGCTTGCCGAGCCACGGCTCGGCATTGGAAGCGAGCAACCTCGGTGCAGTGCTGCATCCATTGATTTCACATCATCACCGAGGCGAGGGCAGCCCCGAGCCTCTGGGTGACCCCCTCCCCACCCTGAGTTCGGGCTGCCCTCATCGCTTTCAAATCGTTCCCCCACAACTAGTTAGATGTTCCGGCCCCCACGCGGACACTGCGCGTGCCCCGCGCCGGCCATCGCTGTGCGCCCGGAGGCATTTGCGATGTGGCCGCGCCTGGGGGCGGGCCGTGCTCTGACACCCGTCGCAGCGTGGATGGTTGGATGAATGGATGAATGGACGGAAGATCACGCAACAAGGTCGTGCACGAGGAGCTTCTCTTCCATCCATCCAATCATCCACACATCCCTGGGGTGAAGGGGAGAAGTGGACAGCGAATCCCGGAGCCCGTAAGCTCACTGACGGCGCAGCCGTTTGGCGAGGTGACGGTTTCGCTGCGCCCTGGCGGGGCTGGCGACAGGGGGCTGTCACGTCCTCCTGTGCCCGTCCGGGCCGCGGCTCCGCTCGCCCGCGGCCCGTGTGGGTGGCGCGGGGAGTCGGAAGCCAGCTTCACACCTCGCTCGTCAGGTGCGCGGGCGGGCGCGGGAGCGGCTCGGGGCGGATGTCAGAGGGTGGGTGCGGTGCGGCGGATGCCGAACTCTCGGTGGCCGAGTCGCTCGGCCGCGGTGTGCCGGCCGGCGAGGACGTCGAGCAGGAGAGCCCAGAGCTCGTCGGCCGCCTGGTCGAGCGAGGTGCGTCCGTCGGCGATGGCGCCGGCGTTGTAGTCGATGTTTTCGGCCATGTGTGCGGCGAGCGGCGAGTTGGTGGCGATCTTGAGGACTGGGGCGACGGGGCAGCCGAGCGGGGTGCCGCGCCCCGTGGTGAAGAGGACGGCGGCGGCGCCGCCCGCGACCATGCCGGCGATGGACTCGACGTCGTTGCCGGGGCTGTCCATGAGGACGAGGCCCGGTCGGGAGGGGCGCTCGGCGTAGTCGAGCACCTGCTGGATGGGGCTGGAGCCGGCCTTGGCGAGGCAGCCGAGCGACTTCTCCTCGATGGTGGTGAGCCCGCCCTCGATGTTGCCGGGCGAGGGGTTCGAGCCGGTGAGGTCGGCTCCGTATCGTCGGCAGGTGCGCTCGCATTCGAGGACGATCTGGCGCGCCTGCTCGCCGATGGCTGGGGTGGCTCCGCGCCTGGGCAGGAGGTGCTCGGCTCCGATGAACTCGGTGGTCTCGGAGACGATGACGGTGGCGCCGGCCGCGACGGCTCGGTCGGTGAGGCGGCCGACGAGGGGGTTGGCGGTGAGGCCGGAGAAGGCGTCGGAGCCGCCGCACTCGGTGGCGAGGACGAGCTGGTCGAGCGGGCAGGGCTGGCGCGGCGTGTCGGCGACGGCGCGGGCGAGCTGGCGGAGTCGGTCGCGTCCGCGCGCGATGGCTGCGGAGGTGCCGCCCTCGGCCTGGATGCCGACGGTGGCGACGGGCTTGCCCGCGTGGGCGATGGCTGCGGCGAGCTCCTCGGCCTGGACCTGCTCGCAGCCGAGTGCGACGACGAGCGCGGCGGCGACGTTGGGGTTGGCGCCGACGCCGGCGAGGGTGCGGAAGGTCGTGGCGGCGTCGTCGCCGATCTGCGCGCAGCCGTGCTGGTGTGGCACGGCGACGGCGCCGTCGACCCCCGCGGTGATGCGGCTCGCCACGTGCGACGAGCAGGCCTCCGTGGGCAGCACGAGCACGAGGTTGCGGCAGCCCGCGCGGCCGTCGGGCCGGGGGTAGCCGGGGAAGCGAATTGCCGATTGCCGATTGCCGATTGCCGATTGCCTCTCGCTAGGCGGGTGTGCCGCCGCTGCCGGCTCGGCGGCTGGCGCAGTTGTGGACGTGGACGTGGTCGCCTGGTGCGATGGGAGCGGTGGCGGCTCCGATGGGCTGGCCGTACTTGACGACGGGCTGGCCTGGCTCGATGGCTCGGATGGCGAGCTTGTGGCCGCGGGGGATGTCGGCGGCGAGCGTGATGGGCCTGGCGCCGACGGCGAGGCGCTGGCCGGCGGCGAGCGGCTCGAGTGCGGTGGCGACGTTGTCGCTGGGGTCGAGGACGAGGGTGCGGGGGGCAGGCGGTCGCGGGCTGGTGGCCTGGTGCTTGGTCATATGGCCGGGGCGTGCTGCTAGCGTGTGCCGCCGAGCTTCTTGATGGCGTCGCGTGCGGTGGCGGCGAAGGAGCTGTCGGGGTGCTTCTCGACGATCTTGCTGTAGTAGACGAGCGCCTTGTCGTTGAGCCCGGCGCGTGCGTAGTTGCTGGCGAGGCTGAGCCACTTGCGGCACTCGCTGGCGGCGCCGTGGTCGGCGATGGTCTGGCGGACCTGGGGGTCGCTCTTGAGGCTGGCGATGCGCTTGCGTGCCTCGGGGACGTAGTCGCTCTTGGGGGCGATCTCGATGAGCTTCTCGTAGACCGCGATGGCGCCGGCGTAGTCCTTCTTGTCGTTCTGGAGCTCGTTGGCCTTGAGCCACAGGGAGTCGGGGTCGG
The DNA here is from genome assembly GCA_965603035.1 of uncultured bacterium. GTDB lineage: Bacteria > Planctomycetota > PUPC01 > DSUN01 > DSUN01 > CAZDNN01. Next base: position 6,747 of record CBFDBL010000126.1, on the reverse strand, counting down.
CGGGCTGTGTGGCAGGGGTCTTGGGCTTGGGTCCTGGCTTGGGCTTGCCTTCGAGCTCGGCGCGCGCGGCGGCGAGCTTCTTGCGCTCGTCGTCGGCCTTCTTGCGGGCCTTGTCGACCTCGCCCTGCCAGGCGCTGGCGAGCATCTTGCGGCGGTCGGCGGAGTAGGTGTCGCGGAGGGCCTTGATGGCGAGCTTCCGCTCGTCGTCGGAGGCCTGGCCCGAGCCCTCGGGGGTCGCGCCCTGGCGCTTGACCGAGACGTGGCGGCGCTGGAGCTGGCGGACCGCGTCGCTGGCCTTGGGCAGGAGCTTCTTGTTGTCGGGGTCGTAGGTGAAGTAGACCCTCGGGGTGGAGGCGGCGAGGCGGGGTCCGCCGGGCCGGGCCTTCGAGAGGTCGGGGTAGCGCTGGGGGTTGAGCACGAGTGCCGTGGCGAAGACGCGCGGGTAGGTGGCGACGAACTCGAGCGCCGCGTCGGCGCCGGTGCCCGCGCCGATGAGCACCAGGTGCCGGCGGTCGATGGTCTCGTACTCCTTGGCCACCTTCGACACCATGTCGAGCAGGGCCTTGGGCTTCGCGCCCTTGAACCCCGGCGGCAGGTTCAACGTGGCGAGGAAGATCTGGTCGAGCGCGGCGTCCTTCTGCCAGTGGGCGAAGGACTCGTGGGCGCGATCCTCGCGGTACGACGTGACGACGAGCAGGGGGTACTTGAGCTTGGCGTCGTAGGGCTTGGGCACGTGGAGCAGGTACCACAGGCCCTTCTTCTGGTCGAGCCACCGGCCGTTCTTGGGCTTCGCCTTCGGCGGGCGCTTCGCCGCCGCAGCCACGGTGGCGAGCGCGAGGAGCACGACAACAAGCCATTTCCGACGGATCATCTCTGCCTCCATCGCTCGGGCGCCATCGAAGTCTGGAAGTATTGTAGCCGGGAGCCCTCGCATTTGCAACGGCCAGGGCCGGTCTGATCCCGGATGTCATTGACCTCTGCATAAGCCATGCAAGGCTCGGGTCGCGCCAGGCCTTGCCGGCCAGGCGCGTGCACGCTGTTGGAAGCGGCCGCCAGTGTGGGCTGCTCGGTCAGAGCGCAAAGGAACCGACCTGTCTGTGTGGCTTGCGGACGGGACACCGACGTGCTGATTCCTCAGCGCTCCTGCTGAGCCGCAGCGCGCGAAGCGCCGGAGGCAAAGGCGGCGTCTTCGCCGCTTGCCAGTCGGCCTGACTCGGCGGCGGAGCCGGGGCATCGCCTTCGCAGGTGTGGGATCGTCGTCGACGAGGTCTTCCTCTGGCGGGCAGAGGCGCGCGAAGTCGGGAAGGACCTGCGTCGCCGCCGGCCACGTCGCGGCTAGCCCGTCCCGTGGGCCAAGCCTGTGCTTGCTCGAAGGGGATCGACGACGAGGACGAGGACGATCCGAGCCGGCGATCGAGGCCGCCTGACATTCGGGGCCAGACTCGGTCAGGGCTCGACGTCGAGCACCACGGGGCGGACGGGCGCGCCGCCGGCGCCCTGGAGCTTGAGCGGCACGCCGACGTAGAGCCACTTGCGCCGCTCGGCGAGCAGCTCGGCCGGGATCGTCAGGTCCTCGGCGATCCACACCCGCCGGCGCAGCAGCACCTCGTGCGGCGGGCGGTCAAACTGCTCGACCGTCGTGCCGATGCTCGCGTGGTCGATGCCCACGCCCTTCGCCCCGCGCGCGCAGAGCCACTCGGCGCCCTCGGCGCTCAGGTACGGCGAGTGGTGCAGCCAGCGGCGCTCGTCCTCGCCGCGGAACCGCGCCCAGCCCGTCGCCAGCAGCACGATGTCGCCCGCCGCCAGCAGCTCGCGGTACGGCTCGAGGTCCGCCCCGGCGATCTCGTCGTCGTCGCCTTTCGACGTCAGGTCCACCACGATGCACGGCCCGACGAAGTGGTCGGGCCGGTAGTCGGTGATCGAGCCGCGCTCGAGGTGGAGCATGTGCGCCGGCGCATCCACGTGGGTGCCCGAGTGGGTGCCCAGGTGCAGGCTCTCGAGCCGGCAGCCGTCGGCGTCCAGGCTCTTCAGCTCCCGCACCCGCACCTGCGGGTCCCCCGGGTAGACCGGCGAGCCGTCGTAGAGCGGCTGAGCCAGATCGAAGACGCGTCGCACACGCCACGCCATCGCGCTCGTCTCCCACAAGCCCCCGTCTGCGGTTTCCAGTAAACGCCTCCGTCCGCGCGCTGTCAAATCGCCCTCGGCCCCGGGCACGGCCCCCGGGCCGCGGACAGCCTGCGCCGAGCCCCAGGCCTCGCGGCCGACACCGGCCCCCGCGAAGATCTCCCACCTGCCCAGGTGTGAGATCTTCACCGGATCCGCGGGCTCGCGGCCGTGGGGGTGATGCGCGGCAGGCCCCCGCCGGTGCCGGGGCGCGCGTGGGGCAGAGAAGAAGACTCCAGGTGTCCTTCTCACGCGTCCGCCATGGCGCCGAGCTGGCCGAGCCCATCGCCGCGGCGCGCCGCCATCGACGTAAGTCCCCTCTCGCGACCGCGCCGAATCGGACTCGGTGGGCGCGCCGGATCGGACATTGTGAAATCCCGCACAAGCGGCGGCCGGGCGTGGGTGGATGGGTGGATGGTTGGAGGGATGGATGGGTGGAAGAAGAGCCGTCATCCCCGGCCGAGGCCTCTTTGTGCGCGAGACTCGCCTCCCGGGCGCCGCGCGCCGGGCCGGACATTGTGAATCCCCGCACAAGGTGCGGCTGGAGGCTGGATGCTCGATCCTCGATGGAGGAGCAAGCTGCGTGCCACAGGCGAAACCGAGGAATAGGCCGCCGAGAACATCAGGGAGGCCATCGCTCTCTACCTGGAGCCGACCCACGTCAAGAGCACCCGCCCGTTTCGCCTCGCCATCGAGCGCCCTTGCATTCCGGGCCGGCCCCAGGTACGATCTCCCCGGCCGCAACCCGCACACCCAGGGCGACCTCGATGACCCGAGCCCCGTTCCTCCGCCTCGCCCGCCCCCTCGTGGCCCTGCTGGCCACCTGCCTCACGCCGGCGCTGGCCGGCGACGCGCGCTGGGCGGGCAGCCCCTTCGAGGGATGGACGCCGACGGCCGGCACCTGGGGGCTCCGCGGCGACGCCCTCGCCCAGAGGGCCTCCAAGTCTGACTGCCGCGTCTTCGCGCCCGCCGCCGAGTGGCAGGACTACGTCCTGACCTGCAAGGCCCGCAAGCGCGGCGGCCGCGAGGGCTTCCTCATCCTCTTCCGCGTCAAGGATCACAGCCACTTCTACTGGTGGAACGTCGCCGGCTGGGGCAACTCCCGCCACGCCGTCGAGACCCGCCCCAAGCGGGTCTTCGGCGGCAGGGCGGGCCGCGTGGAGACCGGCAAGTGGTACGACATCAAGATCGTCTGCGAGGGTCAGCACATCCAGTGCTACCTCGACGGCCAGCTCGTCCACGACATCCAGGACAAGGTCTATCCGCGAGGCGGGATCGGCCTCGGCACGTGGAGCACCCAGGCCGAGTATCAGGACGTGTCGGTCACGACGCTGGATGGCAGGAAGCTGCTGGGCGCCGAGCCGATGGAGCTGGTCGCTGGCGCGCTCGGCGGCCTCGGGGACGCGGCCGCGCCCTTCCGCAAGGAGGCCGACGCGCTGCGCCAGGCGAAGGCCCCGCCCGGCGACGCCCGCTGGGGCCAGCTCTACGCCCGGGTCGCCGCACTCCGCGACCGCATCCGCGAGGCCAAGGCCCGTCTCGGCAAGATTGACCTGAAGATGCCGAGAGCGGTTCTCGAAGAGCTCATCGACCAGGCCCCGCAAGCCAGACCGCAGGCCGAGGCGTTACTCAAGCAGGTGTCCAACCACGAGGCCGCAGTGGACGCCGCCCGACGCGACCTGGCGGCCGGCAAGGAGCCCAACTGGGCAGCAGTGGCCGAATTCGACAGCGTGCTCGAGGAGGCCCTGGCACTCCGCCGCAGTCTGTTCACCGCCCGCTGCCCGCCCGTCGCCTTCATCCTCCGCCAGCCCCACACCCGCCACGGCACCAACGCCACCATGCACGCGCGCGTCCACGGCCGCGGCTCCGCCATCGCCATCCTCGACCCCAGCCAGCCCGACGCCAAGCCCCGCGTCATCTTCGACGACCCCGAGGGCTTCGTCTTCGACATGAGCCCGTCCTACGACGCCACGAAGCTGGTCTTCGCCTTCAAGAAGAAGGTCCGCGAGGACTCCTTCCACATCTACGAGATCGGCACCGACGGCACCGGCCTCCGCCAGATCACGACAGGCCCCTACCACGACTTCTCGCCCGTCTACCTGCCCGACGGCCGCATCTGCTTCAACTCGACCCGCGTCGAGAGCTTCTCGCTGTGCCAGAACTTCATCGCCTGCGCACTCTACGTCATCGACGCCGACGGCACGAACCTCCGCCGCCTCGAGTACAACACCCTGTGCGACCTCACCCCCTTCGTCCTCGACGACGGCTCCATCCTCTTCACCCGATGGGAGTATCAGGACAAGAACATCTTCTGCACCGAGGCGCTCTGGACGATCAACCCCGACGGCTCGCGCCTCCAGCTCTTCTACGGCAACACCCTCACCGTCCCCAACGGGCTCTACGGCGCCAAGCAGATCCCCGGCACCCGCAAGGTCGTCGCCGTCGGCGCCGCACACCACCACAGGCCCCTCGGCGCCATCTGCCTCATCGACCGCTCGCTCGGCCACGAGAACGTCGCCGCCATCCGCAATATCACCCCCGAGGTGCCCTACACACCCACCGTCGGGCGCACCTGGCGGGACAAGAACTGGGGACCCGGCGACAAGCTCTACCCCTGGAGCTACACCGACCCATGGCCCCTCGCCGAGCACCTCTTCCTCGTCGCCTACGGCGGCCCCATGAAGGGCGGACCCCAGCGCTACCGCCTCTTCCTGATGGACGACCGCGGCGAGAAGCTCGAGCTCCACGACGCCGAGACCACCTCGTGCTTCAACCCCGTCCCGCTCCGCCCGCGGCCCGTGCCCCACACCGTCCCCGGCGCCCTGCCTGAGGCCAGGGGCCAGGGCCGCTTCTTCGTCCTCGACGTCTACCAGGGCCTCGAGGACAAGGGCGTCGAGCGCGGCACCGTCAAGCGGCTGCGCATCATGAGCCAGACCCCCAAGAAGTATAACACCGAGGGCCCCCGCTACTCCGACCACTACCCAGCTATCGGCGAGGGCACCTATTATGTGAAGTGGAACTACGGCACCGTGCCCGTCCACCCCGACGGCTCCGCGTACTTCACGGCACCCGCGGGCGTCGAGCTCTACTTCCAGGCACTCGACGCGAGCGGCAAAGAGATCCGCCGCATGGGCACGATCACCCAGATCACCGACGGCGAGACCCAGAGCTGCATCGGCTGCCACGAGCCGCGCAACAGCGCACCGCCCGTCGGCCTCGGGGCCTCGCGGCTGCTCGCACGCGGACCCGACCGCATCACGCCACCGCCCTGGGGAGCCGGCCCCGTGGACTTCGTCCAGCAGGTCCAGCCCGTCCTCGACAAGCACTGCGTCAAATGTCACAGCGGCCCGGCCCCGCCCAAGGGCATCGACCTCAGCGGCGACAAGACACGCCTCTTCAGCATGGCCTTCGAGACCCTCGTCTTCACACCGGGGCTCGTCGCACGCTACCACATCAACCCCGGCCCCACCGGCAACTTCCCGCCGCTCGCCACCGGCTCCTGGGTCAGCCGCCTCACCCAGAAGATCGAGGCCAAGCACAGCGAGGTCGAGATGGACGACGAGAGCCGCCGCCGCATCTACACCTGGATCGACGCCAACGTGCCCTACTACGGCACCTGGGACATGACGCGTCCCCACACCTTCGGCGGCCGCGACACCTGGCTCGCCCGCGGCAACAAGCCGCAGCCCTGGTACGCCGAGTTCCAGAAGGCTTACGCCGCCCTCGGCGTGCCCGACCCCAAGGCCAAGGGCAAGCGGGCCAAGCTCCCCCGTGTCCGCCACACCGACATCAACCTCACCCACCCCGCCTGGAGCCGCGTCCTCACCACCCGACTCGCCAAGAGTGCCGGCGGCTTGGCCCCCGACGCCGAAGCCCTCTTCAAGACCAAGTCCGACCCCTGCTACCGTGCCCTCCTCGCCGCCCTCGAGAAAGGCAAACTGGCCCTCCTCGCCCGCCCCCGCATCGACATGCCCGGCGCCAAGCCCCTCCCCCAAGAGCGCAACTTCGGGAAGACGTTCTGATGGGTCGCTGACTGACAGATCACGCGGCGCCGAAGAAACCCGGCACCCGTTCCCGCATCACCTGTGCCAACAGGGCCGCGTTTCGTGCGAAGAGCACGTTCCCGCGCGGGTACGCCATAGCCCTGCGCTGCCACTTGAGCCGGCCGGCCTCCGTGCGCAGAAGCAGACTTCCCTTGACCGAGTTCATGAAGACACTTTGGCCAATGATGTGGACACGGCCAGGGAACAGCTTGCAGGCCTCCTTCACAGTAGGCACCCGTGTCATCAGAACACCCAGAACGATGTGTAGTGGGCGCCCGACCGCATCCTGCACTTCTCGCAGCAGCTTCAGGGCGAGCCGCGTCTTGGTAACACTGTTGGCCATGCCCCTATCGAAGCTGGTTGCGAGGAAGAGCTGCGTCGGGTTCAGCCGCAGGTACTCGATAAGCCAGCGCTGATGAACCTCAGCATCCACCAGGTACGTGTGGAAAACCCCGGGCAATCCCCGCTTTAGGAGCGCTTCCATGAAGTTCTGGAGGATCGCCCTGTTCATGATCCAGACACGTGGCTCGGCATAGTCGTAGGC
>CBFDBL010000125.1:0-11479 GCA_965603035.1 uncultured bacterium | reverse complement strand
CGATTTCCTGCACGCAGGCGGCCAGCTTGAAGCGTGCCTGGCGTATCAGGCGTTCCTGCTTGCGTTGTTCACGATTTAAACATTCCTGTTCGACCAGCAGCGCGAGCCGCTCAGTAAAGGCCAGACCCTCGTAGGTGCCGAACCAGACAAAGCCGGCCCGGTCGGCGGTGATTGCGTTAACCGAATAGTCGGGGAGCCCGCTGTTCGCGGGATTGAACCACTCCCAAGTCTCGCCGTCGAAGTAGCGCGCCAGCTCGGCGGCGAGCTCCGCCGCGGCCGCGTCGCCACCGGCCTCGACCCGGCTGGCGGGCCATGGCAGTGCGCGCGTGAAGGCGCGCTCGGAGAGCCCGCGCGAGATGCCGAGCCGACAGAGCCCGCGCGCGGTGAACGCGGCGAACAGCGGCGTCAGCGGCGAGGCGATGACGGCGTAGCGCAGCCGCGGTCGCGCGGGAGGGGTCGTCACGGGCTGGCCTTCCATTCCTGCCGCAGGGGCATCGGGCCGCGGGTCGGGGAGCTCACTTCTGCTGCATGAGCTTGTGGACCTGGGGGATGACTCGGACGTTGGGCAGTCGGCGCCGCAGGGTGCCCTGCATGGCGAGGACCTGCATGGGCGACGGGGGCAGGACGCCCGGGACGGCCGTCACGGGCTGGAGCACGACGGGCGCGTCGGCTGCGACGGCGGCCACCATCTCGGCGAGGCGTGCGAGCTCGTCGGGCGTCGTCGCCGCGCAGACGACGGCCTTGACCTGCGGGTCGTGCGCCGCGGCCAGCGCGAGGAAGCGCCGGTGCGCGTCCCACGGGGTCGGCTCGCCCGTGGCCGACTCGAGCTTGACGTCCATCGCCACGTGGTCGAGCGCCTCGACGACATGGCCGAGGGCGTCGGGCAGGGTGCCGTTGGTCTCGAGGTAGGCCCCCAGGCCACGCTCGCGGAGCGCGGGACAGAGGGCGGCGACGAAGCCGGGGTGGACCAGCGGCTCGCCGCCGGTGAGGCTGACCGAGTGGTGGAGCCCGCGGGGCGCGTCGAGCGCGTCGAGCGCCTCGAGCACCTGGCCCACCGACAGCGGGTTCGGCCACTGGGCGAACCGGCGCGCCCCCGCCGCCTGCTCGACCGCGCAGGCAGCGGTCGGCTCGCAGGCCTCGCGGGTGTCGCAGAAGCGGCAGTGGCGGTTGCAGCCGCACAGGCGGACGAAGACCTGGCGCACGCCGACCATCACGCCCTCGCCCTGGATGCCCGAGAAGATCTCGAAGACGGGAGCCTGGGCCGTCGCCATCACTCGCTCCTCGGTGGACGGGCGCCGGGCGCGGCGTGGGCCTTGCGCTGACTCTTGCGGGCCTGGAACCAGTCGTAGACGCGAATGGGCCAGGAGCGGCGCAGGGCCACGGCACCGTGCGGGCACAGCTCGTGGCAGCAGAAGCAGCGGATGCACTTCGCGAGCTCGATGCGGTAGCCGTCGTCGTCGTGGTCGATGGCGCCGGCGGGACAGCTCCGCTCGCACAGCCCGCAGCGTCGGCAGACGTCGCTGGCGATCTCGGGATCCACTCGCACCGAGCGCCCGACGATGCCGGCGAGCCAGGCGGGGACGAGCTCGAGCAGCAGGTTCGAGGCGCGGGCGAAGCCGGGGACGATGCACTCGTCGAGGCGCTCGCCGACGACGTCGATGCGGTCGAGGGTGCCGACGCCGAGCCCGCGTGCCTCGGCCTGCCCGAGGATGTGGATGGCGCGGGCGCGGTAGCCGACGAGGTGGCAGGCGACGGCGTCGGCGGCGACGGGGTCGGTGCTGGCGATGAGGAGGCCCATGGGCCGCGGGTCGCCGTGCGCGGGGCCGTCGCCCTCCATGGCGACGATGGCGTCGATGAGGGCGAGGCGCGGGCGGACGACGGCGTAGATGTCGAGCAGCGCGGCGGCGAGCTGGCGGCTCTGGGGCGCGAGCTGGTGCATGCGGAGCTTGCCGCCGCCGGGGACGCAGCCCAGCACGTTCTTCACGGCGCCGGTGTAGAGGGTCTGGGCGTGGGTCTTGAGCTTGGCGAGCGAGACGACCACGTCGGCGTCCAGCACCGGCTGGGCGAGGGCGAACCGCGTGAGGATGACACCGTCAGGCGAGTCCACGAACTGCCGGTCGCCGCCGTCGAAGTCCTGGAGCGCCGCGCCCGCCTCGGCCGCCGCGGCGCCCACCCCCGTCTCCGTCAGCAGCCGCTCCGTGATGCCCCACCTCAGGCCGCCGGGCGAGTCGCCGACCCAGGCCTCGGCGCCCGCCTCGCGCACGAGCGTGGCCATGGCGCCCACCACGGACGGATGCGTCGTGACGGCGCGCTCGGGTGGCTTGGGCGACAGCAGATTGGGCTTCAGGAGCACCCGCTGCCCGGGCCGGACGGCCTGGCCGAGCCCGCCGAGCAGGCCGAGCGCCTGGCGGCAGGCGTCGAGCACGCGGCCGGGCTCGTAGTCGGGGCACCGGACGAGCGCGACTCTCGGGATTGCCGATTGCCGATTGCCGATTGCCGATTGGGGTGTGTCGGTGGGCGCTGACACGTTGGCGGATGTCTCCAGTCGTCTCTCGGGCCGCGAGGCTTCCTCAGCGGGCGAGGGCGATGAGGGTGATGCCGGCCAGGATGAGCAGGCCGCCGAGCAGGCGGATGCGGCCGTGCTGCTCCCTGAGCACGAACGTGCCGAGCAGGATGGCGACGATCTGGCTCATCTGGCGCGCGGCGACGATGTAGCTGACCTTGCAGGTCTCCATGACGAACAGGATAAGGGTGTAGGCCCCGATGTCCAGTGCGGCGGCGAGCAGGAGGGGGAGCCACTCGGTGCGGACGGTCTCGCGCACCTCGGCCCAGCCGCATCGCCAGAGCACGTAGGGCGCGAGGAAGGCGGCGGCGAAGAGCCAGTGGACGAAGCCGAAGGGGATGGGCTCGACGTAGCGCGACACGGCAAGCTTGTCAATGACCGAATAGACCGATATCGCGACGGCCGCGAGCAGCGCGAACCCCGTGCCCCGGGTGCGCAGGGCGCGCGACAGGCGGCGGACGTGGGCGAGCGACAGCCCCTCGAGATGGATGACGAACACGGCGACGACGACGCACGCGATGCCAACCACGCCGAGCCCGCTGAGCCGCTCGCCGAGCAGCAGCACGGCCCACACGGGCACGATGGCGGGCGCCGTGCGGCTCAGCGGGTAGGCCATGGACAGGTCGCCGAGGGTCAGCGCCTCGGCGATCAGGACCACGTAGACGGCCTTCGCCGCGCCCGAGCCGACCATGCACGCCCAGGCCCCAGGCCCCAGCTCGGCGCCGAGCCCGCGCCACAGGTAGATCGGCAGGAACAGCGGCAGCGCCAGGGTGTAGAGGCCCGCGATGAACACCAGCTTGTGGCGCGACCGCTTCGCCAGCAGGTTCCACATCGCGTGGCCTGCGGCGGACAGCAGCACGATCAGCAGAGGCACCACGGGCATGGAGCACCATCCGAGCACGACGCGACGAAGCGAACAGGCGGCCATTATAGCGAGGGCGGGGTCTCACGAGAAGCGCGTGCGCCGCCGCCGGGGTGCGGGCCAGGGCTTCTGCCGACGTCGCTCGCGCCTCAGCGCTTCCTGCCGGGTACGAGGCTGGGGAACCGGAAGCGGCGCCAGTCGTCGCCGGTGCGGGCCATCCAGGAGGCGAGGGTGTTGTCGAGCTCGGCGACGGGGGTCTGGAGCTTGCGGTTGCCGACGAGGTTGCGCCGCTCGTAGGGGTCGCGGCGGCGGTCGTAGAGCAGCCAGGGGCCGTCGTGGCGGCGGACGTACTTCCAGTCCTGGGTGACGATGCCGCGCCAGGGCGCGACGCCCTGCCACGAGCAGTAGAAGCCGAAGTAGAGCGACGAGGGCTCGACGCCCTCCCTGCCCAGGACGACGTGGGAGAGGTCGTGGCCCTGCACGCCCCCGGGCACGGGCGCGCCGGCGAGCGACAGCAGCGTGGGCATGAGGTCCACGCTGTTCACCAGCGCGGTGCTGCGGCGCCGCGGCTTGCCGCGCCTGGGGTAGCGGATGATGAGGGGGACGTGGGCCGATTCCTCCCAGGGCCTGCACTTGCGGTACTCGCCCTGGGAGCCGAGCATGTCGCCGTGGTCGGAGGAGAAGCACAGGACGGTGTCCTCGGCGATGCCGGTGCGGTCGAGGGCGTCCATGAGGCGGCCGAGGTTGGCGTCGAGGCTGGCGACGGCGGCGTAGTAGCCGGCGAGCTGTGCGAAATCGCGCTTCGCCTGGCCCGCGAGCTGCCTGGGCACGTTGGGCCGCGGGCGGATGCGGTCGCGGGGGTAGCGCCGCCTGTAGTCGAGTGGCGCGGTGTAGGGGTTGTGCGGCGGCCCCCAGCCCATGGCGAGGAAGAAGGGGCCGTCGCGGTGGGCCTCGATGAAGCCGATGGCCTCGTCGGTGAAGCCGTCGGGCTCGAAGCGCTTCATGGCGATGGGCGTCGGGTCGTCGCGGAAGTAGCGGGTCTTGAAGTAGTCGTGCTGGCAGATGTTGGCGGCCCAGAAGTCGTAGCCCTGTCGTGCGGGGCCTGGTGGCACGAAGCCAGGGCTGCGCGGCCCGCCCTGGAGGTGCCACTTGCCGACGAAGGCCGTGCGGTAGCCGTGGGCCTTGAAGGCCTTGGCGATGGACACCGAGTCGAGCGGGAGCTGGACGTCGTTCTGCATCACGCCGTTGGCGTGGGGGTAGCGGCCGGTGTGGAGGGTGGCGCGGTAGGGCGAGGAGACGGGGCAGGCGCTGTAGGCGTTGGTGAACAGGCAGCCGTGTGCCGCGAGGCGGTCCATGTGGGGGGTGAGGACCTGGCGGTTGCCCATGCAGCCCATGGCCTGGGCGCGCATCTGGTCGGCGAAGACGAAGACGACGTTGGGCCGCGTGCGGCTGGCCGCCTTCGCCCTGGCGCCCGTGAGCAGGATGGCCGGCCCTGCGGCGGCGCCGCCCAGGAAGGCCCGTCGCGAGATCATGCACGTCGCTCCTTGCGCGCTCGGCCCGATGCCGCCTATATTCAACCCGCAACGCGATGCGAGCGCAAGGAGGGCGTGGCGTGGAGCACCTCGACGTGGTGATGGTGCGGGCCGACCTGGCGGGGGTCCCGCAGTTCGACGTGCCCGCGCCCTGTGCGGTCCGGGCCTACCGGCCCGGCGACGCGGAGGCGTGGCGGCGGATCCAGACCGCGTCGGACGCCTATGGGACATTCCCGCCGGGGCGGTTCGAGCAGCAGTTCGGCCGCGACGAGCGGGTGCTGGCCGCGCGGCAGCTCTATCTGTGCGACGGGACGGGCGAGGCGATCGGGACGATGACGGCGTGGCTCGGCGAGGCGGACGCGTGGCGGGGCTGGGGCCGCGTGCACTGGGTCGCGGTGGTGCCGGCGTGCCAGGGCCGAGGCCTGTCGAAGCCGCTGATGGCGCTCACGCTGAACCGCCTGCACGAGCTGGGCCACGAGCGCGCCTACCTGACGACGGCGACCGTGCGGCCGCCGGCGATCAACCTCTACCTGAGGTTCGGCTTCCTCCCCCACGTGCAGGGCGCGAGCGACGTGCGTGCCTGGCGGCTGGTCGCGCCGCGCCTGAGGCCACGCTACTGGCAGCGCGCGCTGGAGCGCGTGCCGGCGCTCCGGGCATAGCGTCGGGGCTGCGCGGCGGGCCGCCGGGCGGCCTTGTGAGCCGCGGCCCCTTCCGGTATGATCCGCAGGGAACCCTCGAGGCGCACGCCTGGGAGCAGCCATGCTCGTCTGCGGCATCGACGTCGGCGCACGCACGGCGGAGGTCGTCCTGCTGGACGCCGAGGCGCCGGGGGCCTACGCCTGGGGCATCGCCGACACGGGCCACGACCCCGCGGGGGCGGGTCGCCGCCTGTTCGACGAGGTGCTGGCCGAGCGCGGCGCCGCGGCCGACGCCCTGGCCTGCACCATCGCCACGGGCTACGGCCGCGCCTCGCTCGACTTCGCGACCCAGGCGATCACCGAGATCACCTGCCACGCGCGCGGCGTCCGCCACCTCGTGCCCGACGTGCGCACGGTCGTGGACATCGGCGGGCAGGACAGCAAGGTGATCGTGCTGGACGAGGGTGGGAGGGTGGCGGACTTCGCGATGAACGATCGCTGTGCGGCGGGCACGGGCCGGTTCCTCGAGATGCTCGCGCGGCTGCTCGAGCTGGAGGTGGGGCAGCTCGCCGAGGCCGCGGCGGAGTCGGCGGAGCCGGCCGAGATCAGCAGCATGTGTGCGGTCTTCGGCGAGACGGAGGCGATCGGCCTGCTGGCGCGAGGCACGCCGCGCGCCGACGTGGTGGCGGGGGTCCACGCCTCGGTCGCCTCGCGGGTCGCGTCGCTGGCCTCGCGGCTCATGATCCGCACGCCCGGCGTCTTCACCGGCGGCGTGGCCCGCAACGCCGCCATGGTCGAGGCGCTCGGGAAGGCCCTGCACATGCGGCTCGCCGTGCCGCCCGAGCCTCAGATCACCGGCGCGCTCGGCGCGGCGCTCATCGCGGCCGAGCGCGCAGCCACGTAGGGAGACACGACGATGCCCGACGAGTTGGTCGAGATCGCGCGCTTCGAGGAGGCGCCGCAGGCCCACCAGGCCAGGATCGTGCTCGAGGAGGCGGGCATCGAGTGCTCCGTGCCCGACATGGCGATGAGCGTGTGGCCCGACGGCATCGGCGGCGGGGTGCCGCTGCTGGTGCCCGAGTCCGAGGCCGACCGGGCCATCGCCATCCTCAAGGGCACCCCCGCCGAGGACGACCTCGAGGTCGAGCCCGAGGGCCCCGACGAGCCGGCCGAGCCGGCCTGAGAGGAGCCACGATGCCCATCCCCTTCCTCGCGCGCCAGGCGCAGCTCGAGGCCAAGCTCGCCGAGTGGGCCGAGCTCGCGGGGCCGAAGCTCCAGATCGACCACGTCGGCGACTTCCTGGGCAACAAGGTCCACGCCCTCACCCTCACCGACCCGTCGGTGCCGCTGGCGGGCAAGCGCCGCCACTACTTCGCACAGCCCCACGCCCACGAGCCGGGGACCACGGCGGGGATGATCGACGTCGTCGAGCAGCTCGTCACCGGCAAGGACCTCGCGGGCGAGCCGACGGCGCTCGACGTGGACGCGGCGCTCGCGAAGACGGTGCTGACCTTCAACCCCATCGGCAACGTCCAGGGCCGCGAGCGCGCGCCCGTGCTCTACTGGGACGGCTCGCGGTACACGAATGACGAGTTCTGGTGCTGGATGCGCGGCGAGGACCCCGACAGGCCGGGCACGATGTGGCATCGCTTCGACCTGTGGGACGCGCGGGAGCACAGGGCGCCCGAGCCCGTCGGCATCGTCTACGAGCAGATCGACGAGCACCGCTACGTCGAGCCCAACCGCAGCCATCTGTCGTCGTACTTCAGGCTCTTCTTCAAGCTGGACGAGCGGTTCGGCTACGAGTGCATGCTGAGCCTCCACCAGACCGAGTTCGTCAACTCGCCGCACGACTGCATGATCATCCTGCCGCTCGAGGGCCTGGCCGCGGGCGAGATCCTCGCGACGGACAGGGCGTGGGGCGAGGCGGTCGTCGAGGCCTGGCGCCGGGCGGGCTACCGCCCGAGGCCCGAGGTCGCCCCCCTCGGCTACAAGGGGCAGCAGGCCGAGTACTTCCGCAAGAACTGGGCCGAGCTGCACCAGCGGATGAACATCATCACCACCGAAGTCAAGAACAACGCGCCCGACGCCCCCCCCGACTTCCAACTCAAAGCCCAGTCCATCGCCGTCATCGAGAGCATTCAGCGCCTGCTGTGACTGGCTCTTGGCACGTCATGAACTGTGGCGACATCGACACCGGATAGTTTCGCATGGTGTCCCTTAATTCAAAGATGACTAACGAGGCCAGAAAGGCCGTGAACGCGCGGAAACGGCTGAAGCTGTGCTTGCTCCTTGCGGTCGCTTTGGTGCTGTCTGTCGGCTTCACCGTGTGGGTGACTTTGATTGCTTGGACTGTGTCCCGCGTCCAGGCCGACCTCGAGAAGCTGGACAAGATTGCCAAGTGGTCTGAGGAGTACGTCAGTGAACTCGGTGAAAAGCGCTTCTACCCCAAGAGTCTCGCCGAGCTTCACGAAAAGATGGCCCTCGATCCCGGCATTTTCATCTCTCCCTTGGACCCTGACCCGCCGGAACTGGCCAGCGGGTTCAAGTGCAGCTTTGAGAGCTGCTTCGACAGGTACCCGAACTTCCGGTTCACGAAAGGCGCGTGGGGTCGAAGAGTTATCATGGCCTGGGATCGGAGGCCCCACAGCGGGTGGCGCTGTGTGGTCTTCTTTGGCTATACGGTTAAGCGGGTCAGGGAATCGCAGTTCCAGCGGCTGCTCGCCGATCTGGATGCCTTTGTGAAGGAATGCACAAAGGAGCAGCTTGGAAGAGAACAGCCGGGGAAGCCGAAGCCCGGTGAACCTCGCGGCGCACGGGACACCATACTTAATTATCGTGGCGCCTCCTGCGCTGGGGCGCCGTGGGCCGACGACCACCAGGATACGCCCCTCATCAAGGACATTCAAGCCCCAAGTCGCGGGACAATCGCCACTCGCGCCACTCGGGACACCATACTCCGCCACTCGGGACACCATACTCAATTCCTGCATCCGCCGTTGGGCCGTTGTCCCTGCCGACGGGGTGCAGGATAGCACGCTGTTCCGGGCCATTCAAGCCTTCTCCCGCCTCCCTGCCGGTCGACCAGCCTCGGCCGTCTCGCGTGGCGTCCCGCGACTTGATGCCTCCGCCTTCCGCGCCCGATGGTGGCTTGCAGTACAGCGGCCTGATCAAGTATCCTTGTGCCGTGAGGCGGCGGAGGATGCGCCGAGCGCCACGCGATCCGTCGCTGCGGAAGGGAGTTGATTGCAGGTGGGCCTGACATTGCTCGAGCGACCAAGACGGCCTGAAGGCGGGACTCCGAGCGGTCCGCTCTTGTTGGGGGGGTTGACCGTGTGGGTAGTGCTCGTGCTCTGCTTCGGCAGCATGGTCGCTGCCGGCGCGGAGGAGGCTGTGGGCTACGGCCCCGCCCGCCAGCTCTGCACCCTCGCCGACAGGGCGATCGACGAGAGCAGCGGCATCGCCGCCAGCCGACGCCATGACGGCGTCTTCTGGACCCACAACGACTCGGGCGACGGCCCCCGCCTGTTCGCCGTCAACCGCAAGGGCGAGCTGCTCGCCACCGCGAAGGTCCACGGCGCCATCGCCCGCGACTGGGAGGACATGGCCTCGTTCACCCGCGACGGCAAGCCCTACCTGCTCATCGGCGACGTCGGCGACAACAAAGGCGTCCGACCCTTCCGCACGCTCTACGTCGTGCCCGAGCCCCGTCTCGACCCGAGCAAACGCAAAGTCGAGCTGACCGTCAAGACCGGCTTCGCCATCGAGTTCACCTACCACGGCGGCCCCCAGAACTGCGAGGCCGTCGCCTACGACCCCAGCCGCAAGCGCATCCTCCTCATCACCAAGACCCTGCTCCGCACCTGCAAGGTCTACCCCGTGCCGATGAAGCCGAACGCGCGCGACAAGCCCTGGGTCGTCAAGCCGCTCGCCACGCTGCTCATCCCGGCCGTCACGGCGACGGACGTCTCGGCCGACGGGCGCCGGGCCGTGCTGCTGACCTACCGCGGCGCCTGCGAGTACCGCCGCGGCGCCGACGAGCCCTGGGCGCGCGCCTTCGCACGACCGCCCCGCACCATCGCCCTGCCGTCCCTCCGCCAGGCCGAGGCCATCTGCTACGGCCCCCGTGCCCAGGCCCTCTACGTCACGAGCGAGAAGACCCCCACCCCGCTCCTCGAGGTCCCCGTTCTGGACCGGGAGGGCGAGGCTCCCGCCGAGCCGTAACCCCCAAGCGCGCCACTACACCAAAGGCCGTCTACGGGGCTTATGGAGCCCCTCCTGGGCAAGTCTCCGATCGAGGTATCCTGGGTCGCGCAAGACCCCTAACCCGCATCTCTCACCAAGGGGGTGGGCAGGCGCAAAGTGGTGGCGGGTTTCTCTGGCGGCACGATGACCTCCGACGGGGAAGCTGTGCTGCTGAAGCAGACCGAAGGACACGTGGGTCTGCTGAGCCGTCTGGCGGCGTGTTTCACCGATCATCGCGACCCCGACTTGGTGGAGCACTTGGTGGCGGAGTTGGTCCGCCAGCGCGTCTTTGGGTTGCTGCTGGGCTATGGGGACCTCAGCGATCGCGACGAGTTGTCCCGCGATCCCGTGCTGGCGACGGTGGTGGGCAAGACGGATCCGACCGGCCAAGGGCGCCAGCGCGAGCGCGACAAGGGGCGCCCGTTGGCAGGCAAGAGCACGCTGAACCGCCTCGACCAGGAACTCCGCCCCCCCAACGCCCCTTCCAGCGTCGACCGGCCCACGAAATCGCCGCGACACTGAAGTGGTGAGAAATGCGGGCTAGTCCTTGGGCATCCGCCACCCCTTGGGCGGGGTGAAGCCCTCGCGGCCGACGCCCCAGGCGGGCAGTCGCTTCTTCGAGGCCAGCGTGCGGAAGTGCGCGAGCCGCTCTCGGAGCCGCGCGACCACCTTGGGATGCTGCGCCGCCACGTTCCGCCGCTCGGACGGGTCCTCGTCGATGCGGAAGAGCTGGTCCTGGACGAGCTTCCACCACTGGGTGACCACGGCGCCTCCGCCGAGGAAGAAGACGCGGTCGGCCGGCTGCTCCTGCCCGGCCAGGACGCCGAGCACGTCGGTGCCGTCGAGCTCGTGCGGCGGGTCGCCCTCGATGCCGACGATGCGGCGCAGCGTGGGCATCACGTCCACGTAGCCCATCAGGGCATCGAGCTTCCGCCCGCCCTTGAGCCGCCGCGGCCAGCGCACCGCCGCGGGGACGCGCACGCCGCCCTCCCACACCGAGCCCTTGTTGCCCCGCAGCGGCTGGTTGTCGCCGCCGAAGTGCGGGGTGCCGCCGTTGTCGCTGAAGAAGAGGACGAGGGTGTCGTCGGCGATGCCCTTCGCGTCGAGCGCATCGAGGATGCGCCCGACGGCGGCGTCCATGGCCGCGACCATGGCCGCGTAGGTCTGGCGCACGGTGTTGCCCCTGCCCCGCTGGCCGCCGTGGCCGGCGGGCACCTTGCCCCCGAAGGGCCCCGCCTTGGGGTCGTAGCCGTATTGCTCGAGGAAGGCCTCGGGCGCCTGGAGCGGCGAGTGCACGGCGTTGAAGGGCACGTAGAGCAGGAACGGCTCGCCGGGCTGCGAGGCTCGGACGAAGCGGACGGCCTCGCGTGCGACCAGGTCGGTCGAGTAGCCCTCGTCGTCGCAGGGCTCGAAGTCGCGGTGCCAGTCGCGCTCGCCCTCGCGCTCGTGGGTGAAGTAGTCGATGGCGCCGTTGTAGTGGCCGTAGAAGGCCGTGAAGCCCTGGTTGAGCGGATGCCACTTGACGTGGTGGTGGCCGAGGTGCCACTTGCCGAAGCAGGCTCTGCGCCGATAGCCGGCCTGTGCGAGCATGTCGGCGATGGTCTGCTCCTCGGGCGGCAGGCCGGCCTTGCGCCAGGGT
>CBFDBL010000124.1:0-11543 GCA_965603035.1 uncultured bacterium | reverse complement strand
CGCCAGGGCAAGTGGAAGGGCGTCCGCTTCGGCACCAAGGAGCCGCTCGAGCTCTACGACCTCGAGAAGGACATCGGCGAGACGAAGAACATCGCCGGCGAGCATCCCGGCGTCGTCAAGCAGCTCGAGCAGATCATGGCCGCCGCCCGCACCGACTCGGTCGTGCCCATCTGGAAGCCCCGCGAGTACCGTCGCGGGCGGAAGCCGAAGAAAGGGAAATGATGGAGCGACGCGCGTTCCTGGCCGGCGCGGCCGCGGGGGTGGCGGCAGGCGCCCTGGCCCGCGCAGAGGAGAAGCCCGTGGCAGAGCGGCCGAATATCCTGTGGATCTGCACCGACCAGCAGCGGTGGGACACCGTCCGCGCCCTCGGCAACCCGCACATCCGCACGCCGAACCTCGACAGGCTCGTCGAGACGGGCGTGGCCTTCACCCACGCCTACTGCCAGACGCCCATCTGCACGCCCAGCCGCGCGAGCTTCCTCACGGGCTACTACCCCGACACCGTCCACGGCTGCATCAACGGCAACGAGCGGTGGGACGACGCGAAGCCGCTCATCACGAAGACCCTCGCCAACGCGGGCTACGACTGCGGCCTGAGCGGCAAGCTCCATCTCTCGGCGGCCCAGGGCCGCATCGAGCCGCGCCCCGACGACGGCTACCGCGTGTTCCACTGGTCCCACCACCCCAAGGACGACTGGCCCAAGGGCCACGCCTACGCCGACTGGCTCCGAAGCAAAGGCACCAGCTACGGCGAGCTGAAGAAGAAGCACGGCGCCATCCCCGCGAAGTACCATCAGACCACCTGGTGCACCGACCGCGCCATCGACTTCATCAAGGAGAAGCGCTCCGGCCCCTGGCTCTTCAGCCTCAACTGCTTCGACCCCCATCCGCCGTTCGACCCGCCGAAGGAGTACGTAGCGCGCTTCGACATCCCGTCGCTGCCCGGCCCGGCCTTCCGCCCGTCGGACGTCGCCGCGCAGCGACGGCTCGCCGCGGTCAACTTCCAGACGCAGTGCCAGGACCCCAGGACGTTCCACGGCAAGCGGCTCCAGGCGAAGTACTGGGGGCAGATCGAGCTGATCGACGAGAACGTCGGCCGCCTGCTGAAGGTGCTCGACGAGACGGGGCAGCGCGAGGACACGCTCGTCATCTTCACGTCCGACCACGGCGACATGGTGGGCGACCACGGGCTCCGGGCCAAGGGCTGCCGTTTCTACGAGCCGCTGGTTCGCGTGCCGCTCATCCTCTCGTGGCCCGCGCGTCTCAAGCAGGGCCTGCGCAGCGAGGCGCTCGTTCAGCTCACCGATCTGGTGCCGACGCTGCTCGAGATCAACGGCCTGCCCGTGCCCGAGGACATGCAGGGCAAGTCGCTCGTGCCGATCCTCACCGGCGGCGGCGACCCGCATCGCCATCGCGACGTCGTGCGCAGCGTCTACTACTGCGTGCTCCAGGGCCCCCAGAGCCGCGCCACGATGATCCGCACTCGCCGCCACAAGCTCGTCGTCTACCACGGCCACGGCCTCGGCGAGCTGTTCGACATGCAGGAGGACCCCGGCGAGTTCACCAATCTCTGGGACGACCCGAACCACGGCGACCTGCGCTTCGAGCTCCTGACCCGGTGCTTCGACGCGACGGCCTTTGCCATCGACACCGGCCCGCCTCGGGTCGGCCGGTTCTAGTTCGGAGGACCCCTCTCTCGTGCCCCGGAGGACGACCTCTCTGAAACCCCGAAGGGGTGTCATAGTACAGCCCAGGGCAACGCCCTGGGGCACCGGGCGGACAGGAGGCCCAGCCCTGTAAGGGCGAGATTCGAGCGTTGCAAGGGAAGAGTCATGCCCCAGTCTCTCTCGAACATCCTCGTCCATCTGACGTTCAGCACGAAGGATCGGCGGCCAGACATCCACGAAGAGGTCGAGGAGGAACTGCATCGCTATCTCGGGGGGCTTTGTGGTAAGCTTGGCTGTCCGACCATAGAGGTCGGAGGCACAGAGGACCACGTGCATCTGTGCTTCCGGCTGTCGCGTACAACCACGGTTGCCGATCTCGTGGAGGAGGTGAAGAAGCGTTCCTCGAAGTGGATCAAGGGGAAGGGAGCGAGGTACCGCTTCTTCGCGTGGCAGGCCGGCTACGGCGCCTTCTCTATCGGGCAGTCGAGCCTCAGGGCTCTGAGGCGCTACATCGTGACTCAGAAGAGACACCACCAGAAGCGCGACTTCAAGGCGGAGTTCCGGGAGCTCCTGGCGAAGTATGAGGTCGAATACGACGAGCGATACGTGTGGGACTGATGAGGCGCCCGGATTCCGCCCCTTCAGGGCTGCCTGTTCCGCGTGCGCGGTACCCGGGGCTCCGCCCCGGGCTATGCTATGGCGCCCCTTTCGGGGCTTCGGAACGAAGACGCTGTGACAGGAGCCTGGGATGGATCGACGCGAGTTCCTGCGGATGGTGTCGGCGGGCGCCGTGGCGGCTGCTTCATCCGTCTCGAGACTGTTGCCGGGAGCCTTTGCCGTGGAAGCTGCCAAGCGCAAGCGCAACGTGCTGTTCGTCGCCGTGGACGACCTGCGGCCCGAGCTCGGGTGCTTCGGCCACCCGACCATCCAGTCGCCCCACATCGACAAGCTGGCCGCCCAGGGCACGGCGTTCCTGCGGGCCTACGTCCAGCAGGCCGTCTGCGCGCCCTCGCGCGCGAGCCTGCTCACCGGCACCCGGCCCGACACGACCCGCATCTACGACCTCAAGACCCCCGTCCGCAAGCGCATGCCCAAGGTGCTCACCCTCCCGCAGCACTTCCGCAACTGCGGCTACCAGACCGTCTCGGTCGGCAAGATCTACCACCACCGCGACGACGACAACGGCATCGGCTGGAGCGCCCCGGCCTGGCATCCGTCCGGCCCGTGGAAGGGCCGCCAGTACCGCACCGAGGAGTCCATCGCGGCGATGCGCAAGCGCGACGCCACCAACCCGCCGAAGAAAGGCATCGGCCCCGCCCTCGAGGCCGCCGACGTGCCCGACAACGGCTACCCCGACGGCGTGACCGCCGACAAGGCCATCGAGGAGCTGCGCCGGCTCAAGGCCGCGGGACCCCCCTTCTTCCTCGCCGTCGGTTTCTACAAGCCCCACCTGCCCTTCAACGCGCCCAAGCGCTACTGGGACCTCTACGACCGCGCGAAGATCCAGGTGCCCACCAACCGCTCCTGGCCTAAGGGCATGCCGCCCATGGCCGGCACCAACTGGGGCGAGCTGCGTCAGTACACCGGCATCCCCAGGCAGGGCAACCTGCCCGACGACCAGGCCCGCGAGCTCATCCACGGCTACCACGCCTGCGTGAGCTACATGGACGCACAGGTCGGCCGCGTCGTCGCCGAGCTCGAGCGCCTCGGCCTGCGCGACAACACCGTCATCGTCCTGTGGGGCGACCACGGCTGGAAGCTCGGCGAGTACAGCGCCTGGTGCAAGCACACCAACTTCGAGCTCGACACCCACGCGCCCGTCGTCCTCAGCGTCCCCGGCCAGAGGAACGCCGGGAAGAAGACGAAGGCGCTCGTCGAGTTCGTGGACGTCTATCCCACCCTCTGCGAGGCCGCCGGCCTGCCGCTGCCCGACCACCTCGAGGGCGCGAGCATGATCCCGCTGCTCGACGCCCCCGAGCGACCGTGGAAGAAGGCGGCCTTCAGCCAGTACCCCCGCGGCAAGCTCATGGGCTACACCCTGCGCACCGACCGCTGGCGCTACACCGAGTGGCGCGACCGCAAGACCGGCAAGGCCGCGGCCCGCGAGCTCTACGACCACGAGGCCGACCCCGGCGAGAACGTGAACGTCGCTGCCAGGCCCCAGCACAAGGCCACCGTCGCCGGGCTCGCCAAGATGCTCGACGCCGGCTGGAAGGCGGCCAGGCCATCGTGAGAGGGGACAACTTGACTCCCTCTCCCATCGGGAGAGGGCGGGGGTGAGGGGCGAACAGGAGGAAGCCCTATGCGAGGCGCTCGCGCTGTGATACCGTTCGTGCTGACCCTTGTGCTTGTCCCGCCGGCCCTCGCCGGCGCCCGTCGGAGGAGGCCGCCCGTGCAACCGAGTCGCACCGAAGCCTTCAAGACCATCGACAGTGTCGCGCTCAAGATGCACATCTTCGAGCCGGAGGGCCTCAAGCCGAGCGACAAGCGGCCCGCCGTCGTCTTCTTCTTCGGCGGCGGGTGGACGGGCGGCACGCCGACGCAGTTCTACGCCCACTGCAAGTATCTGGCCTCGCGCGGGATGGTGGCGATGAGCGCGGAGTATCGCGTGAAGGGCCGCCACGGGGTCACGCCCTTCGAGTGCGTGACCGACGGCAAGTCGGCGGTGCGCTGGGTGCGGGCGAACGCGGCGAAGCTGGGCGTGGACCCCGCGCGCATCGCCGCGGGCGGCGGCTCGGCCGGCGGGCACGTCGCAGCCACGACGGGCACCATCGAGGGCCTCGAGGAGAAGGGCGAAGACGCCAGCGTCAGCTCGAGGCCGAACGCGATGCTGCTCTTCAACCCGGCGCTGGTGCTCGACTTCTCCGAGTGGGAGAAGCGCGGCATCTCGGCGCAGCGGCTCGAGCAGATCCGCGCGCGCTTCCAGGGCCGCGAGCCGAAGGAGGTCTCGCCTGCCCATCACGTGAGCAAGGGCGTCGCGCCGACGATCATCTTCCACGGCAAGGCCGACACGACTGTGCCCTACGCCACGGCCGAGGCCTTCGCCCAGGCCATGAAGAGGGCCGGCAACCGTTGCGAGCTCGTGGGCTACGAGGGACAGGGCCACGGCTTCTTCAACTTCGGCCGCGGCGACGGCGAAGCGTTCTATCGGACCGTGGAGGCAGCCGACAAGTTTCTTGTTTCCCTCGGCTGGCTCGGCGGCGAGCCGACCCTCGACCAGTTCAGGGAATCGCTGAGTAAGGAGTGAGCGATGGCGAGCGTGTCGAAGACGACGAGGATCAACGCCTCGGCGGCGGTGGTGTGGGCGGTGGTCCGCGACTTCAACGGGGTGCCGAAGTGGATCGGGCCGGTCGTCGAGAGCACGATGGTGGGCGAGGGCGTGGGCGCCGTGCGCACCGTCACGCTCGACGGGGGCGCCGAGGTCCAGGAACGGCTCGAGGCCCTCGACGACCAGGGCCGGACGCTGAGCTACTCGATCGTCAGCTCGCCGCTGCCGATCGAGAACTTCCTCTCGACGATTCAGGTGGCAGCGGCCAGCGATGACGAGTGCGAAGTGACGTGGTCGTCGACGTTCGAGGTTGCTCCCACCGACGAGGCCGAGATGAAGGCGCTCGTCGAGGGCGTCTACACGGCAGGATTCGAGGGGCTGAAGAAGCTGCTCGGCGGGTGATGCCGAGAGGCCCCATTCGACCGTGGCGTGAGCTGTAGGCGGGATGTCCCCATCCCGCGAGACAGGACATGTGGTGGGCGGTAGGCCGTTCTCATGCACCCGCTCGCGACGGATTGGTGTAAGGAAGAGATGCTGTTCTCGCGGGGCAGGGACGCCCCGCCTACAATGTCGCTCGCTGGCGCTGGAGGGTGGGCATGAATCGGAGGCAGTTCCTGAGCGGGCTCGGCGGAGGAGCAGTGGCCATGGCCATGCGGCAGAGCGCGTCGGGCCAGGAGGCGATGCGGCCGAACGTCATCCTCGTGATGACCGACGACCAGGGCTACGGTGACCTGGCCTGCCACGGCAACCCGATCATCCAGACGCCGCATCTCGATAGGCTGCACGGCCAGAGCACGCGGCTGGCCAACTTCCACGTGGACCCGCTGTGCTCGCCGACCCGCGCGGCGCTGATGACGGGGCGCTACTCGATGCGCACCGGGGTGTGGGCCACGACCATCGGCCGCTCGCTGCTCGACCGCCGCGAGACGACCGTGGCCGACGTCTTCAGGGCCAGCGGCTACCGCACCGGCATGTTCGGCAAGTGGCATCTCGGCGACAACGTTCCCTTCCGCCCCCAGGACCGCGGCTTCGACGAGGTGCTCGCACACGGCGGCGGCGGGGTCGGCCAGGCGCCCGACTTCTGGGGCAACGACTACTTCGACGACACCTACTTCCGCAACGGCGAGCCCGAGCCCTGCAAGGGCTACTGCACCGACGTCTTCTTCGAGGCAGCCATCCGCTTCATCGAGGCCAGCAAGGGCCGGCCTTTCTTCGTCTACCTGGCGACCAACGCGCCGCACGGCCCCTACCGCGTCGCCCCGAAGTACAGCGCCCCCTACAAGAAGCAGGGCGTGAAGTCGCCGACCGCCGAGTTCTACGGGATGATCGCGAACTTCGACGAGAACATGGGCCGGCTGATGGCCAAGCTCGACGCGCTCGGGCTCGCCGACAACACGCTGCTGGTGTTCCTCACCGACAACGGGACTGCGGCGGGCGCCTTCAGCGCGGGGATGCGTGGGCGGAAGGGCTCGTCGTTCGAGGGCGGCCACCGCGTCCCCTGCTTCCTGCGATGGCCGGGGAAGCTCCACGCGGGCCGCGACATCGGCCGTCTCGCCGCGCACATCGACCTGCTCCCCACGTTCATCGAGCTGTGCGGCCTCACGCCGCCCGAGGATGTGGCCTTCGACGGCATCAGCCTCGCCACCACCCTGACCGCCGAGGGCAAGTGGCGCGACCGCACCCTCTTCGTCCAGACCCAACAATGCTTCACGCCGAAGCAGTGGCGAAGCTCGGCCGTGATGACCCAGGACTGGCGGCTGGTCAACGGCCAGGCGCTCTACCGCGTCGCGTCCGACCCTGGCCAGAAGACGAACGTCGCGGACAAGCATCCTGAGGTGGTCGCCCGGCTTCGGAAGGCGTACGAGGCGTGGTGGGCGCAGATGTCCGAGCGCTTCGGATACGTCTGCCCCATCGTCATCGGCAGCGACCGGGAGGATCCCGTCCGCCTCTGCTCCTTCGACTGGCTCGGCTTCGCGACCCCGCGCGGCATCCCCTGGAGCCAGGGCGCCGTGCGCAACCCCAAGCAGTTCGCCAACGGCCCGTGGGCCATCGAGGTCGAGCGTGCCGGCAAGTACCAGGTCACGCTCTTCCGCTACCCGCCCGAGGCCAAGCAGGCCATGGGCGCGAAGCAGGCCCGGCTGAAGGTCGCCGATATCGACGCGGCCAAGCCCGTCGCTCCCTCGGCCCTCGCCGTCGCCTTCGACATCGAGCTCAAGGCCGGCCGCACCCAGCTCCAGACCTGGCTCACCGACGCGGCGACCGGCAAGACCCGCGGCGCCTGCTACGTCTACGTCAAGCGCCTCTGACCCGATCGGGATAAGGAGAAGACGATGAACCGACGCGACTTCCTCCGCTGCTCCGCCGGCGCAGCCCTCGCCGCCGTCGCACACGGCGTCCTCGCACAGCAGGCGAAGCGGCCGAACGTGATCCTCATCATGACCGACGACCAGGGCATCGGCGATATGAGCTGCCATGGCAATGAGAAGCTCAAGACGCCGAACATCGATCGGCTGTGCCGCGAGGGCGTCGAGTTCACCCAGTTCCTCGTCTGCCCCGTGTGCGCGCCGACGCGGGCGGCGCTGATGACGGGCCGCTACAACTACCGCACCGGCGTGACCGACACCTACCTCGGCCGCGCGATGATGCATTCGGACGAAGTGACCATCGCCGAGATGCTGTCGAAGGCGGGCTACCGCACGGGCATCTTCGGCAAGTGGCATCTGGGCGACAACGTCCCGATGCGGCCCGAGGACCAGGGCTTCGGCGAGGTGCTCGTCCACAACGGCGGCGGCATCGGCCAGCCCTCCGACCCGCCGGGCAGCGGCTACTTCGACCCCGTGCTGCGCCACAACGGCACCTGGGGCAGGCACAAGGGCTACTGCACCGACGTGTTCTTCGATGCGGCCATCGCGTTCATCGAGGCGAATCGCGACAAGCCCTTCTTCGCCTACATCCCGACCAACGCGCCCCACGGGCCATTCATCGTCGCCGAGGAGCTCTGGAAGCCCTTCAAGCAGATGGGCCTCGACGACAAGACCGCCAAGGTCTACGGGATGGTGAAGAACATCGACGACAACCTCGGCAAGCTGCTCGCGAAGCTCAAGGCGCTCGGCCTCGATGAGAACACGATAGTCATCTTCCTGTGCGACAACGGCCCGAACGGCCGCCGCTACACCATGGGCCTGCGCGGCGCCAAGGGCAGCGTCTACGAGGGCGGCATCCGCACAGGCTTCTTCCTTCGCTGGCCCGCGGTGACCGTGAAGCGTGCGGGGGCGAAGGAGCACACCCTCGCCGCGCACATCGACGTCGCGCCGACCCTGCTCGACGCCTGCGGAGTCCCCTACCCGGCTGCCGTGCCGTTCGACGGCAGGAGCCTGCTGAAGCTCATCACCGGCCAGGAGACCGACTGGCCCGACCGCACGCTCTACATCCAGTGGCACCGCGGCGACGCGCCCGTGGCGTTCCGCGCCTGCTGCGCACGCGGCCAGCGCTGGAAGCTCGTCAACGGCAAGGAGCTCTACGACCTCCAGGCCGACCCCGGCGAGAAGAAGAACGTCGCCGCCGAGCACCCCGAGATCGTGAAGCGGATGCGCGCGGGCTACGAGGCGTGGCTCAAGGACGTCTCGGCGACCCGCGGCTACGCCGCGCCGCGCATCCACATCGGCACGCCCCACGAGAACCCCACGACATTGACGAGGCAGGACTGGCGCGGCCCGCGCGCGAGCTGGGGCCGCGACGGCCTCGGCTACTGGGAGGTCAAGGTCGCCAACGCCGGCACCTACGAGATCACGCTCCGCTTCCGCAAGCTCACGATGGACGCCCCCGTGCACATCCAGCTCGGCGACGTGAAGCTCAGCAAGACCGTCGAGAAGGGCGCGAGCACCTGCGTCTTCGACAACGTCGAGCTGAAGGCAGGCGACGGGCGCCTCGAGGCGTGGGTGACCCTCAAGAAGAAGCCCGTCGGCGTGCAGTATGTGGACGTCAAGCGGCTCCCATAGCGCGCTCATCCTCGTCCCGATGCTCCAGCGTCGGGACGGGCCTGACCAACGCTCCAGCGTTGCCAAGGAGAGAAGAGCTTCCGCGCTCGGGGGGCGTGCTCCAGTTCGTGCCGCTGGAGCGGCGGCGTGTGCGTCCCGACGCTGGAGCATCGGGACGAGAAACATGCGGAGGAGGTGACCTATGGATCGCAGGCGATTCCTCGGCGCCATGGGCGCCGCGATGGCTGCGCCGAGGCTGGCCGCTGGCCAGGAGCGCAGGAAGCCGAACATCGTCTGGATCATGGCCGACGACCTCGGGGTCTACGACGTCGGTTGCTACGGCCAGAAGCTGATCCAGACGCCGCACATCGACAAGCTCGCGGCCGAGGGCCTGCGCTTCACGCAAGCCTACGCGGGCAGCACCGTCTGCGCCCCCTCGCGCAGCGTGCTGATGACGGGGCAGCACACGGGGCACACGCGGGTGCGGGGCAACTCCACCATCAAGGGCGGTGTCGGGCCCCAGCGGCGGCTGCCCCTGCGGCCCGAGGACGTGACGGTTGCCGAATGCCTGAGGAAGGCGGGCTACGCGACCGCCATCGTCGGCAAGTGGGGACTCGGCGAGCCCGAGACCGACGGCATCCCCAACAAGCAGGGCTTCGACTTCTGGTTCGGATACCTCAACCAGCGCCGCGCACACAGCTACTACACCGACTACCTGTGGCGGAACACCGAGAAGGTCCCGCTCAACCCCGGCGGCAAGCGCTCCGACTACTCCCACGACCTGATGACCGTGGAGGCCCTCGACTTCGTCCGCCGCGCGAAGGACCGGCCCTTCTTCCTCTACTGGACGACGACGATCCCCCACGCGAAGTTCGAGGTGCCCAGCCTCGAGCCCTACGCCGACAAGCCCTGGCCCGAGCCGGCCAAGGCATACGCCGCGATGGTCACCCGCTTCGACCGCGACATCGGCCGCCTCATGGCCCTGCTCGAGGAATTGGGGCTGGACAAGGACACCCTCGTGTTCTTCACCAGCGACAACGGCGGCTACCCCGGCGCCAACGCCCGCAAGATGTTCGACCCGCAGGGCCCGCTCCGCGGCAACAAGGGCAACCTCTACGAGGGCGGCCTGCGCGCCCCGATGATCGCCCGCTGGCCAGGGAGGATCGCGCCGGGCAGGACGAGCGACCAGCTCTGGCCCTTCTGGGACTTCCTGCCCACCGCCTGCGACGTGGCGGGCGTCGCGCCGCCGAAGGCCATCGACGGCATCTCGATACTGCCGACCCTCCTCGGCAAGCCGCAGGCCGAGCAGCACGAGTATCTCTACTGGGAGTTCCGGACCCGCGGCTTCGCCCAGGCCGTGCGCTGGGGCAAGTGGAAGGGCATCCGCGCCGGCACCGAGGAGCCGCTCGCGCTCTACGACCTCGAGGCCGACCTTGGCGAGAAGACGAACGTCGCGGCGGGGCACGCCGAGGTGGTGAAGAGGATCGAGGGCTTCATGGCCGCCGCCCACGTCGAGACCGAGCACTGGCCGAGCCTTGCCAAGAAGAAGTGATCCGCAGATTGCGCAGATTCGCGCAGACAGAAGAGAAGAGCTCGGAGAAGAAAGATGGGCCGGCCGAACATCCTGCTGATCAGCAGCGACCAGCACAACGCCGAGATCCTCGGCTGCATGGGCAACTCCGTCGTCCGCACGCCCCACATCGACCGCCTCGCCGCCGAGGGTACCGTCTTCGACTGCGCGCTCACCCCCCTCCCCCTGTGCACCCCGGCACGCACCTCGATCTTCACCGGCCTCTACCCCAGGTCGCACGGCGTCTACCACAACATCAACATGGGCTACCAGCCCGGCAAGCCGTGCCTGGGGCCCGAGCGCGTCGCCTTCCCCGAGCGGCTGGCCGCCGCGGGCTACGACACCGCCTTCTTCGGCAAGCTGCACACCCGCCACGAGGGCGGCCGCAACTTCGGCCTCCGCGTCGCGCGGCTCGTCGAGGGCAAAGGCCACTTCGTCCCCTCCCCTGACGACCAGGACGACTACCGCCGCTATCTCGCCGACCGCGGCTATCCGCCCGACGTCTGGAAGGTCTGGGAGACCGACCCGTCCTACGCCGAGAACGGCTTCGTGACCTCCCCGCTGCCCGAGGCCGACTACATCGACACCTTCATCGCCGACATGGCCCTCGACTACCTCGCCCAGGCCGCCCGCCCCTTCTTCGCATGGGTCTCCTTCTGCACCCCCCACAACCCCTGGGACCCGCCGGAGCCTTTCGCGTCCATGTACGACCCCGCGGACATCCCGATGCCGCACCGCAAGGCCGGCGAGCTGGAGACCAAGCCGCCCCGGTGGGTGGACCAGGTGGCGAGGACGATCCCCGCGCTGCCGTGGACGTCCAACGACCCCGCGCTGCCCGGCGGGGCCGAGAACGCCTACCGGCGCTTCCCCGAGGCCCGGACGCGGCGGATGCTGGCCGCCTACTACGGCGAGATCTCGCACCTCGACGCACAGGTCGGCCGCCTGCTCGACGCGCTCGAGACCCACGGCCTGGCCGAGAACACCCTCGTCGTCTACCTCTCCGACCACGGCGACTACTGCGGCAACCACTGGGCATTCTACAAGTACGCAGGGCTCTACGA
>CBFDBL010000123.1:0-11638 GCA_965603035.1 uncultured bacterium | reverse complement strand
GGAGGGCGGCCAGCAGCGGCTCGGCGACGAAGGGCTTGGGCACGACGGCGTCGAAGGCATCGACGGGAGAGTCGCCGTTGCCGTCGAGGGCGACGATGCGGGCGCTGGGTGCGGCGTTGCGCAGGTGCGCGGCGCAGCCGTGGGGGTCGCGCCCCGTCAGGTCGAGATCCACGATGATGAGCGGGTAGCGCTGGCGCCGCGCCTCGTCGAGCGCGGCAGCGACGGAGCCGACGGACCGACACGTGAAGCCGAGGCGCCTGAGCAGCGCGATCAGGTGCTTGCGGATCGTGGCGTCGCCCTCGACGAGGAGGATTCGACCGGCCATCGGGGCATCCTCACCGTGGGCGGGCTGTGCCCGCAGGAACTCCCTCGCTTCACCTCCCAGAAAGCAGAGGAAAGGTAGTGGAGGGCCAGAGGGACTTAACGGTGGCAGGGGGAGGAGCTACCACCGTTGTTGCCGTGGCCCCCCACAAACACTCAATGATATAAGGAGCAAATACTGTGCCGAGTCGCTCAGGGCATGTGGGTTATCCCTAAGTCAGTGGGCAGTCGCCTCTTATGCTCGCGCGTGGCGGAGGCGTGATCGGACGCGCGGTTCAAGGAGGAGGCGGAGCATGTGCGTAAGCGCACAGCGAGAGCTGTTATCGGAAGCGCCCTTCCGGCCTCTGTGGCGGGGTTGGGCTAGGGGTCTTCGAGCTTGGCCATGCGGTAGCGGAGGGCCTCGCGGGTGATGTGGAGGTAGCGCGCGGTGCGGCTCTGGTTGTAGTTGTGCATCTCGAGGGCGCGCTGGATGAGTCGGAGCATGGTGCCTTCGAGGTCGAGGCCCCCGTCGGGGAGAGGGGCCTCGCCGGGGCCCGGGAGCTGGGCGAGGGTGCCGGGGACGCTGCCTCGCAGGAAGGCGAGGTGGTCGGCGGTGACGGTGGGGCCGGTGGCGACGAGGACGACCCGCTCGATGGAGTTGCGGAGCTCGCGGACGTTGCCGTGCCAGGGGGCGCTCAGGAGGATGTCCTCGGCGTCGGGGTCGATGTGGTCGAAGGGGTTGTTGAACCGCTCGGCGGACTGGCGGAGGAAGTGGCGTGCGAAGGGCAGGATCTCGTCGCGGCGCTCGCGCAGGGGCGGGATGACGATGTGGCCGACGAGGACGCGGTAGTAGAGGTCGCGGCGGAAGTCGCCGGTGGCGATGGCGTCCTGGAGGTTGCGGTTGGTGGCGCAGATCACGCGGCAGCGGACGCTGCGCTCGATGTGGCCGCCGACGGGGAAGAAGGTGCCGTGCTCGAGGAAGCGGAGGAACTTGACCTGGGCGTTGGGGGCGAGCTCGCCGAGCTCGTCGAGGAAGAGGGTGCCGCCCTCGGCGGCGGCGATCCTGCCTGGGGAGCCCTCGGCGCGGGCACCGGTGAAGGCGCCGGGGACGTAGCCGAAGAGCTCGGCCTCGACGAGCTCGCCCGGGATGGCGCCGCAGTTGATGGGGATGAAGGGCCGGGCGTAGTCGTCCTCGTCGTGGTGGATGTGCCGGGCCACGAGCTCCTTGCCGGTGCCGCTCTCGCCTTCGACGAGGACGGGGACGCCGGGGTTGGCCCTGTAGCGCTCGGCGAGGTCGAGCACGGCGCGTGTCTTGTCGGAGAAGACGAGGATGGAGTCGGCGCCCTGCCTGGTGTCGTAGGCCTTGCGGAGGAAGGCGTTCTCCTCGCGGAGGCGGCGGACCTCGAGCGCGCGGTCCACGCTGACGAGCAGGGTGTCCACGTCCTCGATGGCCCCCTTCTCGACGAAGTCGAAGGCGCCGTCCCGCATGGCCCGGACCGCCTTGGCGATGTTCCCCGCGCCGGTGTAGATGACGACCTCGGCGTGGCGGCAGGCCGTCTTGAGCTCGGGCAGGAGATCGAGGCCGCCGCGGTGGGGCATGGCGAGGTCGAGGATGACCGCGTCGGGCTGGAACTCGGTGGCGAGCGCGACGGCTCGGCGCGCGTCCTGGACGACCCGGACCGTGTGGCCGGCCTTGACGAGCAGGCGCGCGAGGCCCCTGGTGACGTTGGGGTCGTCGTCAATCACCAGGATTCGGGGCATGGGGCGGCTCCGGGGGGAGTTCGATGCGGAAGGTGCTGCCCTTGCCCGGGCGGCTGCGGGCGTCGATGCGGCCGCCATGTGCCTGGACGATGCGGCGGCAGAGGGTGAGGCCGAGGCCCGTGCCGTGGCCGAAGGCCGAGTAGAAGGGGTCGAAGATGTGGTCGAGCTGCTCGGGGCTGATGCCGATGCCGGTGTCGGCCACCTCGACGCACAGGTGCTGGTCCCGGGCGCTGACCGCGAGCGCGACGCGGCCGCCGTCGGGCATGGCCTTGCACGCGTTGAGGATGAGGTTGACGAACACCTGCTCGAGCTGGTCGGGGTCGGCGACGAGCTCCGGCAGGTCGGGCTCGACGTCGAGGTCGAGGGTGATGCCGTTCTTGCGGACGTAGGTGGCGGTGAGGCGCCTGGCGGCGTCGAGGATGGGCGGCAGGGTGCAGCGGCGGGCGACCAGGGGGCGGGCCTTCGAGAAGTCGAGGATGCGCGAGACCGTCGCGTTGATGCGCCCGAGGCACTGCGCGAGGTCCTCGAGGCACTCGCCGGCCGTCTCCTCGTCGCCGTTGGCGCCGCGCAGCACCCGCAGGGCGAGGGACATGCCGGCCAGGGGATTGCGGATCTCGTGGGCCAGCATGGCCGCCATCTCGCCGATGGCCGCCAGGCGCTGGCTCTGGAGCAGCTCCTCCTCGAGGCGCCGGCGCTCCGTGATGTCCACGATGATGCCCTGGCGCAGCACCAGGCGCCCGGCGTCGTCGTGGACGGGGATCGAGTGGCCCGCGACGTGGGTCACGTCCCTGCCGTTGCGGTGGAGCAGGCGGTACTCGATGGTGTGGGGCTCGTCGAGCGTCGTGTGCCGGCGGGTGTGCTCGGCGAAGCGCTGGCGATCGTCGGGGTGGATGCACCGCAGCGAGAGGCTGCCGTCGGCGTAGAAGTCCTCGGGGGGGTAGCCGACGAACCGCTCGATGTTGCCGCTCATGAAGAGGAGCTGCGGCGGCCAGGCGGCGCGGGAGACGTAGACGATGCAGGGGAGCTGCTCGACGAGGTCGCGCAGCCGCGCCTCGGCGTGGCGCTCGCGGCCCAGCGACTTGGTGCTGACCACGGCCGCGGCTGCGACCTGAGCGAACAGCTCCAGCAGGCGCAGCCTCCTGGCGTCGAGGAACTGCTGGCGGCGGCTGTAGACGCACACCACGCCCAGCGGCTGGTCGGCGTGGACCACGGGCACCACGGCGAGCGCCCGATGGCCGCGGCGGCGGGCCTCGGCGAGCAACGGCGTGGACGCGTCGTCGTCGAGCGTCTCGACCACCGTCGCGCGCGT
The DNA here is from genome assembly GCA_965603035.1 of uncultured bacterium. Taxonomy (GTDB): domain Bacteria; phylum Planctomycetota; class PUPC01; order DSUN01; family DSUN01; genus CAZDNN01. Next base: position 8,268 of record CBFDBL010000123.1, on the reverse strand, counting down.
GATGATGGCCCGCTCGATCGGCCCGCGGCCCAGGATCCGCCCTGCCTCCGCAGCCGCCAGCGCCGCGCCGTCCGGCCCCGCGTGCGCCACGGGGCGCACGTCGAGCGCCCCTTCCTCGAGCAGCCCGATCCAGCACGAGTCGGCGCCCAGGTCGATCGGGTAGCCCGACAGCGCGGAGAGGATGCTCGGCAGGCCGCCCGCCGCGGCGAGCGGCCTGCTGGCGCGCCGCAGGCTCGCGATCTGCCCGAGGGCGACGTCGCGCGTGAAGCCCGCCGGCCGGGGCGCACAGCCCACCCCGTCGATGCCCACGAACTGCCCCTCGTCGAGCCGGGGCAGCGCGTCGAGGATGAACGGCACGTAGCAGCCGTCGCGGCGGCGCAACCGCAGCTCGACCCGCCGCAGCGACTCGCCGCTCGCCAGCCTCTCCCACATCGCGATGGCCGCCTCGGTATCGTCGGGGTGGACGTAGTCGCGCGCCACCCTGCCCACGATCTCGTCGGGCTCGTAGCCGAGCACGTGGCGGATCGCCGCGCTTACGTACGTCACGCGCAGCAGCGCATCGGTCGAGAAAAGCAGATGCACACCCACGCCCACGTCTCGCAAGACGTTTGAAGCCACAGCGCGTTCCTTCGGGACCCCATCCCTAGCTTGGGCCACCTACCCTGATAGTAGCAGGACCCCGCTGCGGGGTCAAGGCGGCGCGGGCCGCGGCGGCGCTTCCACTGAACCATTTGCGGCGGCTCGCGACTGGACTCATGGCGGTTGAACCGGCGGGGTGCGGGTGGTAGAATGGCCCCCGACCCGCCAGCGAAGGAGGTCGTGATGGACCCGTCGTTCCTGCGCGAGAGCCAGGCGCGCACGCTGCGCTCCGGCCGCTTCAAGCTCGTCCTGATGGCGGTGGGCCTCGTCGTCCTGGTCCTGTGCATGGCCCAGCTCGCGCGGCGCGCCGCGGCGCCGCGGGCCGGCGACGGCGACGAGCCCAGGCCCGTGGGCAAGCAGCTCTCCACCGACGTCCCGCCCGTCGACATGGGCGGCGAGGGCAAGGAGCCCGGCGTCCTCGCGGTCCCGCCCGACCAGCTCGGCGAGCGCTTCGAGTTCATGAGGACCGACGACGTCTACAAGCGGATCAGCGACCAGGACACGACGCTGGAGCCCGGCCCCTTCTTCCGCCTGCTCTACGTCGTGTCGCAGGACGAGCCCGAGGCGCTGAAGGCGGCGGCGAGCGCCGTGGAGTGGAAGACGCTGTGGGAGAGGCCCGCCGAGGCCCGGGCGCGGCCGCTGACGCTCCGGGGCACGGTGGTGCGGCTGTGGCGGCAGCCGCTGGGCGAGAACCCCATGGGGCTCGAGGAGGTGTGGGCCTACCGCGTCCGCGCCGAGGGCGCGCCGCAGGAGAGCCAGGGCCACCTCTACGACGTCTACGCCGTCGAGAAGCTGCGGGGCGCGCTCCGCCACGACAAGGTGGCCGCATGCGGGCGCTTCCTCAAGCCCCAGATCATCGAGCCGGACAGCGAGCGCTTCCTCCAGGACCCCGACCTCCACGTCGCCGTGTGCGTCGTGCGCCGGTTCGAGCCGCTGACCTACCTCGACGAGCCCGACGTGCCGCAGCCGGTGCGCGACGGCACGCGGCCCGAGGCCCGGGCCTTCTACTACCTGCTCAAGCGCGCCCGCGAGGCGCCCTTCGACCAGCTCGAGGCCCGCGCCCGCAGCGGCCTCACCTATCTCGACTTCGCCAACAACCCCGACCGCCACCGCGGCAAGCCCGTCGTCGTGCAGGGCGAGCTCCGCAGGTGCGTGCGCATGGCTCTCCCCGAGAACGTCCTCGGCGTGCCCGACGTCTACTACGGCCAGCTCGTCGATGCCGATCGCAAGATGAACACCTTCTACGTCGTCCACGTGCCCGAGGGCGTCCACCTCAAGGACCCCGTGCAGTGCTACGGCTACTTCCTCAAGAACTGGACCTACGTGAGCCAGGGCAGCCAGGTGCTCAGTTGCCCCGTGTTCGTGGGCCAGCGCCTCGTCGTCGTCGAGTACGAGCCCAGCTACACCCTCGAGGTCGTGCTGGGCGCGATCGTCGTCGCCACCGTCGTCGTGCTCTTCGTCGCCTACCTGCGCGACCGGCAGCGCCAGGCGGCCCTGGCCGAGGCGCGCCGCCAGCGCCAGCTCGCCCGCATCCCCGACCACCTCGACGACGTCGGCCGACGCGTCTCCGCCGCCGCCCGCGGCGACGAGCCGCCCGAGCCCGGCGAGCCGCCGCCGCCCGACGCCTGAGCCCGGCGCCGGGCCTGCCCGGCCCCGCGAATCGCAGGCTAGCCTACCCGTTGCGCGGGGTCGGTCGCGGCCCCCGCCTGTCCCAGACATTCCCTTCTCGTCGTCGCAGGCTCAGTCCCACCATCGAGTTATGTCGCGGGGAGGGCTGCCCAGGCGGCCCGTCGCGCGGCCAGTGGCACGCCGGTTGCTGTAGAGCCAGGCGGCTGTGTGAGAAACGCCCCTTGGAGCCCTACCCGGAACCGGCGTGAGGACTGGAGGCCCAGGATGGACAGGACTGCTGGACGCAGACGTGGCGGATTCGCCCTGGTGGAGGTCATCGCGGTCGTGGGGGTCATCGCGGTGCTGCTGGCGATGGGCATCATGGTCCATCGGAGCATGCGCATGGCGGCGCGGGTCACCGTCGCCGAGATCAGCCTCAAGCAGGTCTCGACGGGCATGGAGCTGTACTTCAAGGAATACCACTGCTACCCGCCCCAGGGCTGCGACCTCGTCGCCGAGCTCACCCCGTTCGTCGAGGACCCCAGGGCGTTCATCAACCCGATGCTCGATGAGGAGCAGCCCGGCGAGACCCTCAACGCGCTCTACGTCGAGCCGACCGTCCAGGAGCTCGACAGCCCCGACAACTACATCACCGCCATGGTCTCGGCCAACGGCAAGACCGCGCTCATCCTCAAGACAGGCCACAAGGTCGAGCGCCGCGACAACCTGCGCTTCATCCCCACAGACCTCAACGACGCCCTGGCCGCCATCCTCGACCCGCCCGTCGGCCTCGTCTCCGAGGCCCAGGAGGAAGGCGACCCGCCGCCCGCCGACGACGAGGAAGACGACCAGTCCCTCAGCGGGCTGATCAACCTCAACCCCAGGAACAACTCGGACTTCGAGTTCTATCTCGTCACCGACACGGGCGATCTCATCACCCGCGACACCCTCCACGAGTCCAACGGCGAGTTCGAGTACGATGGCAAAGCCGTGTGGATCCGCTTCTACCCCAAGGGCAACGGCAACCAGAACTCGCTGAAGTACCTCGGCGAGGACTACCCCGTGCGCAACGGCGGACTCTACGCGATCTGGAGCTGGGACATGGATGTCCACCTCTACAACGTGGCCTGCAACGGCAACGGCAGCGGCGGCGCCCGGAACGGCAACGGCAAGGCCATGGGCCGCTGGTGGATCGAGATCACCGCCCGCACGGCCGAGCTGTTCGATTACTACGGCCAAGGCAGCTCCGGCGATGCCCCGGACCCGGAGTTCCCACCGGAGTAGTAGGGGCGCACTGCCCTGACGACGCAGTCAGGGCGCGCCACAGCAGGCGGCCCTGGGCGCTCTACCACGCCGGCGCCCAGGGCCTCCGCCTGCCTGCCGAGCCGCGCGTCGCCAGAGCCAGGCGACGCCGCGGCTTCGGGCGCGCCGGGCCTTCGCCTGCCGCCGAGCCCCCTCTCCCTCCCACTCCCGCGACACCTTCGGGACCGTCCCCTTCGAGCGCAGCCGCCGCGCCCGGGCCGCGGCCCGCGCGGCTCGTTACGTTGACTCCCCGGCGCCGTGGCCTATAATGGGAGGTGTGGAGCGGGCTTGCGGGGAGGGCGAGGGTGGGTCATGGACGATTCGGTCTGCGCATCGTGTGGCCGGGGGCTGTCGCTCGAGGAGATCGAGCGGGGCAGCTTCAAGCAGCTCGCCGGCAGGGTCTACTGCGCCGATTGCGTGGCCAAGATGCGGCGCGTGGGGCCCACGGTGTGCCCCCGCTGCGGCGCGCACGACACCCCGCTCTACAACGGCGCGACCTACGTGTGCCGCAAGTGCGGCGCCGAGCTGCCCCGCCCGACGGCGGCCGCCCCCGCCAGGGCCAAGGCGCCCGCCCGCACGCGGCCGCGGCCGGTGAAGAAGTGCCCCTACTGCGGCGCCGTCCTGCCCGCCGAGAGCCTCAAGTGCCGCTACTGCGGCTCATCGCTCACCCGCGAGGCCCGCGACCTGGGCACCCTGACGCGCCAGAACCTGCGCCAGCGCTTCTGGCTCGGGTGCCTGCTCTCCGCCTCTGTCTTCCTCTTCTGCATCCTCGTCTACATGCTGGCGCAGCGGCCCCGAGCCGGCCAGCCGAAGGCTGCCGCACCGCTCACCGCCGCTCCCGCCGCGCCGAAGCCGGCGTCCGCCGACGGCGCCGACGGGCTCCTGACCCAGCTCGCGGCGCTCCAGCAGCAGGTCGCGAGGCTGGAGACGGAGCTGGCGCAGGCCAAGCGCGGCAGGGCGCCAGCCGTCGCCGTCGCGCCCAGGACAGCGACCCCGCCAAGGCCCGGGCCCCCGCCGGCCGTCCCCAAGCCCGCGCCGAAGCCGCCCGAGCCCGCGCCGAAGGAGCCGAAGCCGAAGGAGCCTGCGGCCGGGAAGCCCGACCCCGCGGCGCTCGCCGCGGCCGCCTACCCGGGGTTCCACGAAAGGCTGACGGCGCTTCGGTCGGAGCGGAAGTATGCGGAGGCGATGGGCGCGTGCCGGCAGTTCGTGGCGGTGCACCTGGGGACGCCGCAGGCGGAGCAGGTGGCGGCGGACCAGAGGTCGGTGCGGGCCGAGCTCGAGGCGGTGCGCGACGACCACGTCGGGCGGTTCCGCAAGGCGCTCGCCGACGGCGACCTGACGGCGGCGCGGGCCGTGGCCGCCGAGCTCGAGCGCTACCAGGCGCCCGAGTTGCGCGACGATCGCCGGCGCATGCTCGCCGAAGTCCTCGCGGCCCAGCAGCAGCCCCAGCGCGACCGCGCCCGCTACCTCACCCAGTGGAAGAGCCCGCCCCACATCCAGCGCCTCGTGGCCCAGCTCCACCAGCGCGACGACACCAACGCACAGGCCGCCGCAGCACGCGAGCTGGGCCGACATCACCACGCCGCCGCACTCGGCCCGCTCATCCAGGCCGCGGACGACCCCGACTGGTACGTCGTCAACCTCGTCGTCAAGGCCCTCGCCGAGGTCGGCGACCCCGTGGCTCTGCCCGACGTCGCGCGCAAGACCAAGGCCTTCTACCCCGGCGTCTACGCCGCAGCGGCCGAGGCCTGCCACGTCCTCGCGGCCGCCGACCGAAAGGACTTCGCCGACGCCTGGCGACTCACCGACACCAAGGCCGTCGCCCGCGACATCGCCGAGGCGCTGCGCGTCCCCAAGGAGGAGTCGACCGTCACCTCCGGCTTCCGCATCCATCTCATCGAGGCGCTCGTGCTCCTCGACGCCAAGGAGGCCGTCCCCGATATCCGCGCGCTCCTCAAGACGCGCGACGACGCCGTCAAGGCCGCCGCCGCCGCCGCCGTCAAGAAGCTCACGCGCAAGCACGTCGCCGCCAGGCCACCCGCACCCGCCGAGAAGCCGAAGCCCAAGCCGCCTGAGCCACCCAAGGCCCCGAAGCCGAAGACGGCCGGGAAGCCCGAGCCGTCGCCGCCGAAGAAGCCGGAGCCGACCAGGCCCCCGCAGCCCAAGGCCCCAGCGAAGCCACAGACCGCGACATCGGCCACCGTCGTCGAGGCCCCCGAGCCCGAGCCCGCCGGCACCCCGATGCCCACACCCCCGAGCAAGCCCCGCGCCCCGAAGCCCACGCCGGCCCCCGGGACCTCGACGCCGCCGCGCCGCAAGCCCAAGCCCGCGCCGCCGAAGCCGGCCGCCCCGCCGTCCACGCCCGCCGGCGCCCTGCCCGGCACGGTCGAGCCCAGCCCCGATGGCAAGGCGCTGGCCATCCGCCTCCCCTCCAGGCACGGGCTGGCCAAGGGCGACAAGGTCGAGCTGGCCGCGGGGGGCCGTCCGCTGTGCGTCTGCAAGATCGAGCAGGCCGAGGGCACCCGCGTCGTCGCCACCATCCTCGAGCTGCTCGACAAGACCCCACCCGCCCCCGACACCCCGGTCACCCTCACCCGCGCCGAGTGAGGCGCGCCCCCGGCGCGGCCCCCTGTCCATCGCGCAGTCGTGCTCGGAGGAGCGAGAGCGGGGGGAGGCCCCTTCCTTGCGGGAACGGGGCCCCTCCTCGCAGGCAGTCGTCAGCCGACGCGCTTGGGCGCGCCGTCCTTCGCAGAGGCGTTGGCGGCGAGGGAGACGGCGAGGCTCTTGACGGCGTCGTCGTAGGGGCTGAGGATGGCGGAGCGGTCGCCGGTGCGCACGGCCTCGACGAAGATGCGGTCGATGGTCGGGGCGTCGCCCTCGCTGGCGGCGAAGCCGGCGCCGTCGGGCGCGATCTCGACCCCGCCCGCCGTCCAGTGCAGGCGGTAGCGGTCGAAGAAGACATCCACGATGTTGCCGTCCCAGCCCTCGAAGGCCCAGCAGGTGGTTATGCAGCCGACGGCGCCGCTGGCGAAGGTCATGACGGTGGCCGTGTGGTCGGGGCAGTCGATGTCGGTGAGGGTGCGGTTGGCCTGGACGCTGTGGATCTCGACGACGTCGCCGCACAGGAAGCGCATCATGTCGATGGTGTGGGTGGCCTGCTCGACGACCTGTCCGCCGCTCTGGGCGAAGGTGCGGAGCCAGTTCTTCTGGCCGCGCCCCGTCGCGCACCAGTACTTGCCGACGGCCATGCCCACGGTCTTGTCGGCGAGGAAGGCGCGGGTGTCGCCGGCGGGGTGGGTGTAGCGGAGCTGGTAGCCCACGCAGGTCAGGGTGTCGGTCTCGCGGACGCGCGCGCCGATGCGCTGTGCGACGTCGAGGTCGATGGCGACGGGCTTCTCGACGAACAGCGCGAGGCCCGCGTCGATGGCGTCGAGCTCGGGCTCGCCGTGCGCGAACACCGGGATGGAGATGTAGACGGCATCGAGCTCGCAGGCGTCGAGCATGGCCTTGTGGTGGGTGAAGGCCCGGGCGCCGTGGGCCTCGGCGCTCTGCTCGGCCTGCGCCTCCACCACGTCGCACACCGCCACGATCTCGGCGCTCGGGTCCTCCGCGCACCGGCTCATGTGCCCCCGCGCGTTCCCGCCGCACCCGATGAAGCCCAGCCGCACCTGGTCTGCCATGGCCCTCGTCCTTTCCTCGCTCGGGGCTCGGTTCCGGCAACGGCGGGCATTATAGCGGCGGTCGCCGAGGAGTCAAGGGTGCCGCGGCGTCGGGCGCGAGCCGCGCCTCCTTGACTCGGTATGTGCTTTTTGCTAGCATTCGGTCGCTCGATGGCAAGGAGCGACTCCTGGGAAGTGCAAAGGAGGTTCCCATGGCTTCGGGTGCGCCGCAGGGCGACTTCAAGCTGGTGCTGACCGGCCTCAACGCGGCGAACCAGGCGGCGATCGTGGCCGAGCTGATGGACGCGTTCCAGCTCGACGGGAAGCTGGCGGGCGGGATCGCGCAGAGCGCGGCGCAGGGCACGCCGGTGGTGCTGCTCGACGGCCTCTCGCGCGCGCAGGCGGCGAACGTGCGGACGTACCTGGCGCGGCTGCTGAAGCTGGGCGCGCAGATGTCGCTGACGGCCGAGGCGGTGGGCCAGGCCAAGCGCATCCCGTGGCCCGCGCCGCCGCCGGTGACGCGCAGGCCGGCGTCCGTCTTCGCGTGCCCCAACTGCGGCGAGCGCTTCATCGTCCAGCGCTGGCAGCCGGCGCCCGTCGCCCCGCCGCCGCCGGCCGTCCCCGCTCCCCCGCCGCCTCCCGCCCCTGCGCCGCCGCCCGCGCCTCCCGCCGCGCCCGCGCCCGAGGAGGTGATCCCCGAGGCGCTCGCGGTCGAGCCCGAGCCCCCCGAGGCCGAGGGCGTCGTGGCGGAGGCCGTCGAGCCGGTCGAGGCCGAGGAGCTGCCGATGGCGGCGGTCGAGCTGCCCGAGGCCGAGGAGCTGCCCGTCGCCGAGGCCTTGCCGGCCGAGGCGCTGCCTGCCGAGGCCTTGCCGGCCGAGCCGTTGCCGGCGGAGGTCCTGCCCGCCGAGCCGCTGCCGCCGCCGGCCGCGCAGCCGGCCCCGGCGCCCGCGCCTGCCGCCCAGCCCGCGCCGCAGCCGGCCGCGGCGAAGCCGAAGCCGGCACCCGCCAAGCCCGCGCCCGCCGCCCAGCCGGCTGGTGCCAAGGTGCCCGCGGGGCCCCG
>CBFDBL010000122.1:0-11813 GCA_965603035.1 uncultured bacterium | reverse complement strand
CAGGCGTGCGCCTCCCAGTTCCGCCGTCCGTCAGGCTGCCTCAGCGTTCCCAACGCGGCAGGGAGATCTCGGCGCGGTAGTTCGAGGCGTTGTGGTGGGGGTAGCGAAGGGGACGATAGCAGTGGCGGCCGCCGAGAGGGCGGTCCTGGGTGTAGATCCAGAGACGGTCGGGGTTCCAGAGGACGATCTCGTCGCGGGGGTCGCCGGTGAGGTCGAGCGCCTCGGCACAGAGGTCGGGGTGGCCGTCGCCGGGGAAGAGGACGACGCGGCGGCCGTGTCCGTCGAGCATGCCGCCGCGGGCGACGCTGCCGCTGAGCAGTGCCAGCTCGGTGCCGCGTCCCGTCCAGTTCACGGGGCTGAGGAGGGTGCCGAGCGAGGTGGGCTCGAGCTCGAATTGCTTCTCGCCATGGCAGTCGTGGAAGGAGAGGATGCCGGCCCAGCCCCAGTAGGTGACGACGTAGAACTGGCAGCCGGGCAACGTGTCGCGGAAGCGGGCGGCCGAGAGCCGCTGTGCGTGGCCGAGCATCTCGCGATGCAGCACCGTGCCGTCGGCGGCGAGGAGGTTGAAGCCGGCGTCGCTGGAGGCGAGCGCGATCTGGACGTCGTCGCGGTCGGGGTCGAAGGGGCCGATGGCGATCTCGTCGGTGTGGTCGGGCCAGCGATGGTCCCAGAGCATCTGGCCGTCGGGGCCGAGGAGGCCGTAGCCGATGAAGACCTCGTCGCGTCCGTCGCCGTCGAAGTCGTAGGGCTGGGCGAAGTGGCCGCTCGACCAGTCGTCGAACTCGCGGGTCCAGAGCAGCTCGAGGCGGTCGTCGAGTGCCCAGAGCTGGCGGTATCGGTTCTTGATGAGGATGTCGCTCGGGCGGTCGCGGCCGCGGAGATTCGCGATGATGATGGCGTCGCCGACGAGCCGGCCGAAGTGGTTCTCCTTCGCCGGGCTGAGCGGCAGGTCGCGGACCGCCTTCACCGCGCCCGTTCGTCCGTCGAGGATGTAGAGCTTGAAGTTCTTGAGGCAGAGCACCTCGTCGCGTCCGTCGCCGTCGATGTCGTAGATCTGCACGGGCACGTCGGCGGTGAGCATGGCCGCGTCGGGGTCGGCCGAGGGCTCGCCGAACTGCCAGAGCACGTCCCCGTCGAGGTCGATGGCGGTGAGGCAGCGGACCGTGCCGTAGTCGTCGCTGCCGGGCCGGAGCTTGAGGTTCTGGGCGAGCAGGATGTCGAGTCGGTCGCGGCTGGCGAGATGACCGAAGCGGATGTGGCGGGCCGTGCCGAAGCCCCGCGTGTCGATCTGCTTCCAGACGACGGGCTTCGGATACTGCTCGCGATGCTCGTCGAGCTCGCGGAGGCGATGGTCGCGGGTCTGGACGAAGGCAGCGTGGGCTGGCTCCGTGGCCGTGACCTCGACGGACTCATAGATGCAAACCGTCTCGGCGAAGAGGGCGACGCGTCCGCCGTCGAAGCGGTCGTCCTCGACCTCGAAGAGCGGCTGGCCGTCGAGGAACGCGGCGATGTGGCTGCCGACGGCCTCGACGCGCAGTTCGCAGGCCCGCTCGCGCGAGAGGTCGATGCCCCCGCGGTCGGCCAGGGTCTCAACGTCCTCGTGGTCCACGCGGAGCAGCCTGACCGTCTCGGCGCCGTCGAGGCCGTTGCGGTTGTGGCTGCGGCCCGTGCGGTAGGGGACGGCGACGCCGACGACGCCGTCGGGCCGCAGCGGCCGCAGGCGGACGGTGGCCGTGACGTCCCGCCAGGCATCGTCGCCGGCCACGAGGATGCGGGGCCACTGCTTGCCCGGCTCGATGGTCTGGAACAGGAGGTGTCGGCCGTCGTCCTCGACGACCAGCCAGGGCGCGGTGCCGCGCCACTGGTAGGAGCGGATCGGCTCGTGCCACGCGCCCATCTCGCCGGCGGGCGGCAGGAAGTGGTATTCCTCCTTCGCCGACCAGTCGGTCGGCAGCGGCCCGACGGGCAGGCCGCGGAAGTCGTCGCGGAACAGGACGCGGTCAGCCATCGTCGGCTCCTGTCTCCTGGTCGATGACTCGTGCGATGGCGAGCATGTTGGCCTGCCAGCGGTCGCGGGGGATGTCCTCGGTGATGCCGATGATGAGACGGTCGCCGGGTGCGGCGGCGCGGATCAGGTCGCGGGTGGTGTCCTCGATGGTCTGGATGGCGGCGAGGTGGAGCGAGGAGGGGAAGTTGATCCAGAGCACCTTGTCGGGCCAGGCGGCGAGCGCCTCGGCAAGGGTCAGGTCGGTGTCGGGCGCGGGGGTGAAGGCTTCGACGTAGTCGAGGTCGGAGGCGGCGACGAGGTCGGCCCAGAGTCGGTTGTTGCCGTCGAGGTGGCTGCCGATGAGCTTGCCGTGCTCGTGGAGGACGGCGGCCGCCTGGTTCCACAGGGGGACGACGTAGCGCTCGAGTCGCTCGCGGCCCATGACCTCGGGCACCTCGTTGCCGCCGTAGTTGGCGTGGCTCGCGGGCGAGCGGGCGACGATGCGGTAGATGTCGCGGCACTGGGCGACCATGGCGTCGTGGAGCCTGAGGATCTCGTCGCGGCGCTCGGCCCACTCGACGGCGAAGGCCTCGACGCCCATCCAGTGGACCATGATCTGGTGGAGCGGGCTGAGCGCGATGCCCGCGCGGAAGATGGCGTCGTCGCCGAAGGCCTCCTGCGCCCTGGCGAAGGCCTCGTAGGCCGGCGCGTGCCGACGGTCGTTGACCAGGAAGAGCAGGCGCTTGTAGTCCTCGGGGCCTTTGAACATCCGCTCGAGGTGCCAGGTGGTGAAGCCTGCGGGCTGGTCGAGGGTCGAGAGGTCGCCGTGGGGGGTGTGCCAGACGCGGCGGACGCGCGGCTTGCCGTCTTCGGCGTAGTGGTGGCTATCGGTCGTGACGTTCGGGGTGTGGGTCGCGACGACGCCGCGGCGCTGGACGATGCACAGGCCGCCGTTGCGCAGCCGCCGCTCGGCCTCGCACTGGGGGATCATGCACTCGTACATCGTCAGCGGCGTCTTGTCGGGTACCTCGCGACGCAGGACGGTCTCGACGCGCTGGCGTGGGGTCATGGGGTCACCTGAATGAGAGACGGCCCGGCCTGCCTGGAAGGGCGGGGTCGCCTCGCTTGCGCCGGCGCCGCTTCGACAGCGATGCCGCGCGGATTCTAGTCGCCTCGCACCCCCACTGTCAACCGCGCGCAGGCCCCCAGGCCGCGGCGCCCGGCCGCCCGCCCCATGGCCGGATCGCCATGAAGGCCCCTAGCAGGCCGCTGGGCGGCCCCTGCGGCCGAAGGTATCCTGGGTCGATCCCCCCTCCGCAAACGCCGCAGAGGCACCATTACGGGGCTCGCCATCTCGCGACGTAAAGGCTGTATGTACAGACACATAAGGCCTGGCCTCGAGATTCTGCGGCCCGTGCGGGAAAACGCCTTGACGGGGTTTGCCGGGCCGTATATAATTAGGAGGGGCGAACATTCTTGCGTTAGGGACACAATGGCCGCGACCCAGACCCTATCCGCGAGCCTCGAGGACTACCTCGAGGCGATCTACCGCCTCGTGCAGGCGAAGCGGGTGGCGCGGGTGAAGGACATCGCGGCCATGCTCGGGGTCCAGATGTCCTCGGTGACAGGCGCGTTGCGGAGTCTGTCGGGGAAGGGCCTGGTGGACCACGCCCCCTACAGCCACGCGACGCTGACCCCACGCGGGGAATCGATCGCGCGCGAGGTCCTCCGGCGCCACCAGGTGCTGACCGAGTTCCTGATGGGTTTCCTGGGCCTCGAGCCCGAGGCGGCGGAGCGTAATGCCTGCCACATGGAGCACGCCATCGAGCCTGTGGTGCTCGAGCGGCTCACGGAGTTCGTCGAGTTCGCCGCGCGGTGCCCTCGCGCGGGGGTGCAGTGGGTGCACGGGATGGCGCACGCCTGTGGGGAGGGGAACGACACCGCGCACTGCGAGGCCTGCATCGAGGAGTGCCTCGCGATGGTGCGAGCGCGGCTGGCCGGCGCGGCGGGAGGCAACAAGGACACCTCGGATGAGCAGGCGGACTAGGGCGGTGGGTGCCGACGGCCGGTCGCTGGGCGACGTGGCCGAGGGCGCGCGGGTGCGGCTCGTGGGGATCGACGCCGGGCGCGGCCTGGGGGCGCGGCTGGCCGCCATGGGGCTCGTGCCTGGGGTCGAGGTGCTGGTCGTGCGGAACCGGGGGGCCGGCCCGGCGGTCGTGGAGGTCAAGGGCGCGCGGCTGGCGCTCGGCCGCGGCATGGCGCGCAGGATCCTCGTCCGCTAGGCGGGGCAGTGGCCCGGAGAGCAGGCGGCGTCGCGTGGACGAGAGCATCACGATCGCGCTCGCCGGGAACCCCAACTCGGGCAAGACGACGATCTTCAACGACCTCACCGGCGCCCGCCAGCACGTGGGCAACTACCCCGGCGTCACCGTCGAGAAGAAGTCGGGCAGTTGCTCCCACCGCGGCGCGCGCATCACGGTGGTGGACCTGCCGGGCACCTACAGCCTCACGCCCTACAGCATCGAGGAGGTCGTCGCGCGCGACTTCCTCATCGGCGAGCGGCCCGATCTCGTCGTGGATGTGGTGGACGCCTCGAACCTCGAGCGCAACCTCTACCTCGCGGTCCAGCTCATCCAGCTCGGCGTGCCGCTCGTCCTGGCCTTCAACATGAGCGACGTGGCGGAGCAGCGGGGCTTCGCGATCGACCACGCGCGGCTCGGCGAGCTGCTGGGCGTGCGGATCGTGGCGACCGTCGGGCACAAGGGCAAGGGGGTGCCCGAGCTGCTCGACGCGATCGTGGCGGTGGGCCGCGGCCGCGGCGCCCCGCCGCGGGTCGAGGTGTCCTACGGCCGCGAGATCGACGAGGAGGTCAACAAGCTGGTGGGCCTGCTGGCCGACGAGCCGGCGCTCACCGAGCAGTACGAAGCGCGCTGGCTGGCCGTCAAGCTGCTCGAGGACGACGCGATCCTCCACCAGCGCGTCGACCAGACCGCGGGCGACCCCGCCAGGCTGCTCGATGCGGCGGCCGCCTCGCGGCGCCACCTCCGGCGCATCTTCGGCGACAGGCCCGAGATCGTCATCGCCGACCGCCGCTACGGCTTCATCTCCGGCGCCTGCCAGGAGGCCGTCACCCACACCGTCGAGGCGCGCCACTCCACCTCCGACCGCATCGACGCCGTCGTCATGCACCGCCTGCTCGGCCTCCCGCTGTTCCTCGCGCTCATGTACCTCACCTTCCAGTTCACCTTCTCGGTGGGCGAGGTGCCGACGGGGTGGATCGAGCGCGGCTTCGGCTGGCTCGCCGGGGCGGTGGGCGGCCTGTGGCCGAAGGCGTCGCAGAGCGTGCTGCGGGGCCTGCTGGTCGATGGCGTCATCGGCGGGGTGGGCGGCGTGCTGACCTTCGTGCCCTACATCATGCTGCTGTTCCTCGCCATCGCCGTGCTCGAGGACAGCGGCTACATGGCCCGCGCAGCCTTCATCATGGACCGCCTGATGCACCACATCGGGCTCCACGGCAAGAGCTTCATCCCCATGCTCCTGGGCTTCGGCTGCTCGGTGCCCGCCATCCTGGCGACGCGGGCCCTCGACACCCGCCGCGACCGGCTCACGACCATGCTCGTGGTGCCGCTGATGAGCTGCTCGGCGCGGCTCGTCATCTACTCGATGATCATCGGCGCCTTCTTCCGCAACCAGGTGCTCGCCGACCTCGGCTTCCTGAAGCTGCGGCTCCAGCCCGTCCTGTTCTTCACCATCTACCTGCTCGGCGTGGTCCTGGCGGTCGTCGCGGCGAAGGTGCTCCGCGCCACCCTGCTGCGGGGCGAGACCACCCCGCTGGTGATGGAGCTGCCGCCCTACCGCGCGCCGACCGTCCGCGGCCTGCTCATCCACATGTGGGAGCGCTCGTGGCTCTACATCAGGAAGGCCGGCACCGTCATCCTCGCCTTCTCGGTCGTCCTGTGGGTGCTCACGACCTACCCGAGGCCGGCGCCGGGCCTCGAGCGGCCCGACCTGCGCCGCCGCGAGGCCGCCGAGGCGGCCTACGTCGAGGGCATGCGCGACCTGGCCGCCGCGCTGCGCGCGCGGCCCCAGGCCGACGAGCTGGCCGCGCTGGCCAGGGCCGAGCTCGACCTGGCGGCGGCACGCGAGCGCTTCCACCCCCACGAGCGCGGCTACGCCGAGGCCCGCGAGCGCTTCGGCCGCGAGAGGGCCCGGCTCCGCGGCGGCCCCGCCGGCGAGGCCATCGGCCGACTGCTCGCCATGTGCGAGCGGCTCGAGACGCTGCGCGGCGACCACGAGCAGGCGCTGGCGCGGCTCGGCCCCGCGCCCGACGAGACGGCCCGCCTGCTGCTGAGCCACCAGCTTCACGAGGCGCTCGCCGAGCTCGAGGCCACCGATCCCGCCGCCTGCGCCGCTGCGACGGCCTACCTCGACCAGGTGCGCGGCGCCTACGAGGCCGAGGTGGCGGCCATCGCCAACGAGGCGGCCGCCAGGGCACTGGCCCACTCGGTGACGGGCCGCATCGGCAAGGCCATCGAGCCCGCGCTCCGGCCCATCGGCTTCGACTGGAGAATCGGCACCGCGCTCATCGGCGCCTTCGCGGCCAAGGAGGTCTTCGTCGCCCAGATGGGCATCGTCTACGCCGTCGGCAGCGGCGAGGAGCGCGGCGAGGCCCTCCGCGAGCGCCTGCGGGCCGACTACAGCCCGCTCACCGGCTTCTGCATCATGGTCTTCTGCCTGGTCTCGATGCCCTGCGTCGCGACCATCGCCTGCACCTGGCGCGAGAGCGGCAGGCTCGGCTGGGCCCTCTTCCAGCTCGGCGGCCTCACCGCACTCGCCTACCTGCTCACCCTCATCGCCTACCAGGCAGGGAGCCTGCTGGGCATCGGGGTGGGCTGACGAGACCGCAGCGGCATCGGGCGGGGCCGACCGCGCAGCGACGGAAGGAGCACGGGATGCGAGCGACATGGATCGTCTGGGTGGCGCTTGCCGCGCTCGCCGCGGCCAGCGGCTGCGGCGTGCCTGACGACGCGGGACGTACGGCGGATGCCGCGGGCGAGCCGGCCTGGTCGAAGCCCTCGGCCCGGGGCAAAGGCACGGGGGTCGCCGCCGACCAGGTCATTCGCGGCAAGGTCACGGCCGTGGATGCCGACCAGGGGGTCGTCATCCTCGACGTCGGCCGCCGCCAAGGCGTGCGGCGCGACTACGCCTTCATCGTCCACCGCGGCGAGCGCTACGTCGGCACCGTCATCGTCGATATCCTGTTCCCCACGCTGTGCGGCGCCCGCTACAGCGCCGACATGCAGACCGACCCCGCCGTCGGCGACCTCGCGACCACCCGACTCCTCGCACCCTGACGGCACGCTTTCTGTAACTTGTCTGTCACGGCCTTCACAGCTGCCTCCCCGCGCGCTACGATGGGTGCTGGCGACGCGCGCTCGAGTGGAGGATGGGGCGATGCGATGGGCTCGATGGGCCGCGCTGCTCGGGCTCCTGGCCTGCGGCTGCGCTGCGATGCCCAGGGAGGCGGCGCCGCCGGCCGTCCCTCCCCGTGGCGAGGCGACGCCGGCGCTCTCGGGGCCGACCGCCGTCGGACACGTCTGGGGCTACCAGCCCCACAGGCGCATCCGCGGCCGCGTGAGGGCCGTGGACCCGGGCCTTGGCCTGGTGGTGCTCGACGTCGGCGAGGCCCACGGCGTGCGCGAGCGCTACGCCTTCACCGTCTACCGCGACGAAGCCTACATCGGCCGGGTGGTCGTCTCCCAGGTCTTCCCCGACTACGCCGCCGCCCGCTACGGCCCGTCCATGCGCGCCGACGTCGAGGTCGGCGACGAGGCCGCCACCCGCCTGCTCATCGACTTCTGAGGCCGCATCCATGCCTTCCCCACGCCCGTCCGCCGCCCTGTGTTGCGGGCTGCCGCTCCTGCTGCTGGTCGCTGCCGGCTGCGGCCGCGAGGAGCGTGCGCGTCTCGAGGAAGAAGCCGCGCAGGCCAAGGCCCGCGAGGCGGAGCATCGTGACGCCGTGCGAGGTCTGGAGGCCAGGCGTCGGGAACTCCAGGCCGAGGCGGACCGCCCCCAGCCTGACCTCGTCAAGGCCCGGGGCCGCATCGCCGAGTTGGAGGACGCGCGCCGCGAGCTCATTCAGGCCAGGGACGAGCAGCAGGCTCGGCTCACCGCGGCCGAGAAGGATCGCGACAATGCGCTCGCCGAGATCCAGAAGCTCACCGAGGAGGTCGATCACCTCGCGCGCATCGTGAAGCACGCCCCAGAACCGAGGGCGATGGCCCCGCGACCGGCCGAGCCGATCCGGGCGAAGGTGACGGCGGTGGACAAGAAGCTTGGCCTCGCCGCCCTGCGGAAGCGGAGCCTCGACCTCGAGCGCGAGCAGCGCCGGCTCGCCGTCGCCCGCCGCGATGCCCGAGAGCGACTCAGGGCCGCAGGGGTGGCGCGCCGCGCGGATCAGGAAGCCGCAGCCGACCCCCAGTTCCTGGCGGCGCAGAGGGTGCTCAAGCTGCTCAAGGCGGAGGTCGAAGCGAGGGGGCCTGGGGCCTTCCCGCTGCCCGAGGGTGGGCTGCGCCCTGCGCACAAGGCGCTCCGCGGGAAGATGCTGGCCGTGGACAACCGCCTGGGGCTCGCCGTCGTCAATGTGGGGCAGCGCGAGGGCTGCGAGCGCGGCTACGAGTTCATCGTCTCTCGCCGGGGCGAGCAGATCGCCTCGGTCGTGGTCATCGAGGTCTTCCCCGACCTCTGCGCGGCCCGGTTCCTCAAGGCCCGCATGAAGGGCGCGGTGCAGGTCGGCGACGAGGCCAAGGCACGCCCGGCGGACTTCTGAGCTGGGCTGGAGGGCGTCATGAGGCGAGATGCGGGCCTTGCGCGGCGAGAGGTCGTCGTG
The DNA here is from genome assembly GCA_965603035.1 of uncultured bacterium. GTDB lineage: Bacteria > Planctomycetota > PUPC01 > DSUN01 > DSUN01 > CAZDNN01. The sequence continues at coordinate 2,937 of CBFDBL010000122.1, read as the reverse complement.
CTGGTGGTCGTCGTGTTGGCTGTGGCCGGCGCGGCGGCCGTGATGCTGCGGGCCATCGTCAGGGCGCGCGAGGAGGCGCGGCGGGTCCATTGCCGCAGCAACTTCAACCAGCTCGCCCGCGGCATGGCCGCCTACCTCAACCGTCACGGCAGCAATCGCTGCTATCCCTGCCCCCTGGGCCGCGGGACGCGCCCCGACGACTACAACGGCGCCGAGTGGCTCGCCGCGCTCTACTGGACCGACGTCCTGCTCGACCCCGGCGTCTACCTCTGCCCCAGCACCGACGACACCAACCACGCCGGCTACGACCTCGGCACCCACAAGGCCATTGCCGGCCGTTTCGACTGGGATACCGTGAGCTACGCCGGCCTCGGCTACCGCAGCCTGACGGGCGCCCAGGCGACCCTCACGCCCGCGGGCGACGACTTCCCGCCCAACCTGCCGATCGCCGCCCACGACACCGAGGGCCCGCGGCCCTACAACCCCCACGGCGGCGGCACCCCCATCCTCTTCTTCGACAGCCACGTCGAGATCCGCACCCGAGCCGAGCTCGAGGTGCTCGGCTGGAGCGCCGATCGCCCGCCGACGCCGCTGCGGAACTGACGGCGCGCCCCGCCGCCCGCGCGGTGCCAGCCGCGCTTGACGATCCCGCCCGCGAGCCGTATAGTTGATGCGGCGATCCACGTAGCGACAGGAATCCGCTCCATGAGCGTAGTTGAACCCCAGGCCCCGACCAACGAGGGCACGGTGGTGTCCGTGCGAGGCAGCGTGGTGGACGCGCGCTTCGCCCGTTGGCTGCCGGGCATGCACCACGAGCTGCGTGCGGGCGAGGGCGGTGGGGTCGTCATCGAGGTGGTGGCGCACCTTGACTGCGATATGGCGCGCGGGGTGGCGCTGACCCCGACCCAGGGGCTGGCCCGCGGCTCGACGGTGACCGACACGGGACACCCGCTGCGCGTGCCCGTGGGGCGCGAGCTGCTGGGGCGGATGCTCAACGTCTTCGGCCAGCCCATAGATAAGGCAGGCCCTATCCGGGCTGGCGAACTGCGGTCCATCCACAGCGAGCCTGTGCCGCTGGTGCGCCAGGTGCCCAGGAGCGAGGTGTTCGCGACGGGGATCAAGGCCATCGACGTGCTCGCGCCGCTCGAGCGGGGCGGGAAGGCGGGTCTGTTCGGCGGCGCGGGGGTGGGCAAGACGGTGCTGATCGGCGAGATGATCCACAACACCGTGGGCGGCCACGAGGGGGTGAGCCTGTTCTGCGGCATCGGCGAGCGCTGCCGCGAGGGCGAGGAGCTCTACCGCGAGCTCGGCGAGCAGGGGGTGCTGGCCAACACGGTGCTGGTCTACGGCCAGATGAACGAGCCGCCCGGCGCCCGCTTCCGCGTCGGCCACGCCGCCATGACCATGGCCGAGTACTTCCGCGACGACGCCCGCCAGGACGTGCTGCTGCTCATCGACAACATCTTCCGCTTCATCCAGGCCGGCAGCGAGGTCTCGGGCCTCATGGGCCAGCTCCCCTCGCGCCTGGGCTACCAGCCGACCCTCGGCACCGAGCTGGCGGAGCTCGAGGAGCGGATCTGCAACACCGAGAGCGGCGCCATCACCTCGGTCCAGGCCGTCTACGTGCCCGCCGACGACTTCACCGACCCCTCGGCCGTCCACACCTTCGGCCACCTCTCGGCCTCCATCGTCCTGAGCCGCAAGCGCGCGAGCGAGGGGCTCTACCCCGCCGTGGACCCGCTGGCCAGCGCCTCGAACATGCTCGTCCCGCCCGTCGTCGGCCAGCGCCACTACGACATCGCCCAGGAGATCCGCAGGACCCTGGCGACCTACGAGGAGCTCAAGGACATCATCGCCATGCTCGGGCTCGAGGAGCTCAGCCAGGAGGACCGCCGCACCGTCTACCGCGCGCGGCGCCTCGAGCGGTTCCTCACACAGCCCTTCTTCGTCACCGAGCAGTTCACGGGCATGGAGGGCCGCATGGTCGCACTCGACGACGCGCTGGCCGGCTGCGAGCGCATCCTCGACGACGAGTTCTCCGACGCGCCCGAGAGCGCGCTGTACATGATCGGCACGGTCGATGAGGCGAAAGTGGAGAAGGCGGGATGAATGGAGGGATGGATGAATGGACGACTGGATGAAGAGGCAAGAGATCCGCAACGGGCCCTCTTCTTCCATCCATCCACTCCCCCTCGTGGGTGAGCTTCGATGCAGTTGAAGGTCCTGCTCCCGACCCAGGTGCTCGTGGACGAGGCGGTGACGAAGGTCGTCGCCGAGGCCGAGGACGGCTCGTTCTGCCTGCTGCCGCGCCACGTGGACTTTGCGGCGGCGCTGGTGCCTGGGCTGCTGTCGTTCGAGCCGGAGCGCGGCGGCGAGGAGTTCCTGGCCATCGACGAAGGGATGCTGGTGAAGGCGGGCGACGAGGTGCTGGTCTCGACGCGGCGCGCCGCGCGCGGCGCCGACCTCGGGGCGCTCCAGCGCACCGTCGAGAAGCAGTTCAGCGTGCTCGACGACCGCGAGAAGGCGGCGCGCACCGCCTCGGCCAAGCTCGAGGCCGAGCTGGTCCGCCGGTTCATGGAACTCAAGTAGCATGGTCAAGGAAGAGCAACGCCAGCCGCTGAGCAAGCAGCTCGAAGCCGAGCTGAGCCGGCAGGTCGGCGCCAAGGAGACGCGCAAGATGCGGGCGCGGCGCGAGAAGCACCATACCATCTGGCAGGGCTTCAGGATGTTCGGCCTCGTCGGCTGGGCGGTCGCCGTCCCCACCGTCGCGGGGATCGCGCTGGGCATCTACCTCGACCGCCGGTACCCGGGGCGGATGTCGTGGACGCTCAACCTGCTGGTCGTCGGCGTGGCGCTGGGCTGCCTCTACGCCTGGCACTGGGTGCAGCAGGAGCGGGCGAAGATCCACGAGCGTGACGAGGAGCCCCTCGATGACTG
>CBFDBL010000121.1:0-11823 GCA_965603035.1 uncultured bacterium | reverse complement strand
CCACGGAGAGACACCCGACGACCAGCACCGCGAGGATCAGGCTGTGGGTGGTCACCCGCCGCGCCGTCGCGCGGTCGCCCTCGCCGATCGTGCGCGAGACGACCGAGGTGACCCCCATGCCCAGGCCGTGGGCGATGCAGCCGACGAACATGATGACGGGGAAGGTGAAGCCCATGGCGGCGAGCGGCACCGTGCCCAGGCGCGACACGAAGTAGGTGTCGGCCAGGTTGAAGGCCGTCATGGCGAAGGTGCCGGCGAGCATGGGCGCGGCGAGAGCGAAGAGTCGACGGCCCACGGGGCCCTCGGTCAGAGGGGCGGTGCGTCGCATGGGCTCGGTGCAGTTCCCTGAAGGCGATGGCCTTGCCGCGGCGTCAGCCGACGGTCGGCTCGACCCGCGCGGCCTCAGCGACCTCGTCGTCGGTCGCCCGGCGCGCCGCGGGCCGCCGCTCGCCCAGCCCGATGAGGGCCAGGACGTCCTCGGCGATGAGGTAGAGGCTCGGCACGAGGACGAGGGTGATGGTGGTGGCGAAGAGGATGCCGTAGCCGAGCGAGATGGCCATGGGGATCATGAAGCGCGCCTGGCGCGAGGTCTCGAAGATCATCGGTGCCAGGCCGCCGAACGTGGTGAGGGTGGTGAGGATGATGGGGCGGAAGCGGCGGATGCCGGCCTCGTGGACCGCGTTGAGGGCGCCCTGGCCGCGCCGGCGCAGGCGGTTGGCGTAGTCGATGAGCACCAGCGAGTCGTTGACGACCACGCCCGAGAGGGCCACGATGCCCATCATGCTCATCAGGCTCAGGTTGTAGCCCATCAGCAAGTGGCCGGTCACCGCCCCGACGATGCCGAAGGGGATGGCCATCATGACCACCAGCGGCTGGATGTAGCTGCGGAAGGGGATGGCGAGCAGCACGTAGATCGCCATCACGGCCAGGCCAAACATCCACAGGAGCGCCTGGATGCTCTCGCGCATGTCGGCCTGGCGGCCCTCGTAGCCGTAGCTCAGCCCTGGGAAGTCGAGGCCGAGCCCCGGCAGCACCTCGCTGTTGAGCGTGCCCGTGACCTTGCTGGTGTCGCCGATGGGCACCACGTTGGCCGTCACGGTCACGGTGCGACGCGCCTCGCGGCGGGTGATCGTGGTGTAGGCCCTCCCGCGCTCGACGTCGGCCACCTGGCGCAGCGGGACGTCGCGCCCCGAGGGGGTCCGGACCATGAGCTGCTCGATGTCGGCCTCGCTCACCCGCTCGGCCTCGGGCAGGCGCACGAGCACCTTGATCTCGTTGCGGCCCCGCTGCTGGCGCAGGGCCTCGGCGCCGTAGAAGGCGTTGCGCACCTGGCGGGCCACCTGCGTCACCGTCAGCCCCAGGCTGTGGCCCTCGGGCTTGAGGGTGAAGTTGAGCTGCTGCTTGCCCGGCGTGTAGCCGTCGTCGATGTCCTTGACGTTCGGGAACCCCTCGAGGGTCCCGGCGAGCCGCTCGCTGGCCTTGTCGAGCACGCCGATGTCGCGGTGGCTCAGCTCGACGGTGAGCGACGCGCCGGAGCCCGGCCCGCCGCGATCGGACTGGTACCGGAGCGCCTGGAGGCCGGGCACCTGCCCGACCCGCTCGCGCCACAGGCGGGTGAAGTCGCCGGTGCTGATGGGCCGGACCCCCGAGTCGGTGAGGTAGGCATAGACGCTGACGACGTTCTCGCGGACGATGGCGAAGGTGCCCTCGAAGAGTTGTTCGCCCCCGTGCTCCCTGCCCACCTGCCGGGCCGCCTCCTCGAGCTGGTCCCGGATGGCCGCGGCCCGCGCGAAGGGCGCGCCCACAGGCAGCGTCGCCGACACGTAGGCGTAGTCGGCCTCGACCCGCGGCATCAGGATGATCCCGATCCGCCCGCTCGCCACGTAGCCGCCGATCGCCGCCAGCAGCGCCAGGCCCACCGCCACCGTCGCGTAGCGGAACCGGATGCAGAAGTCGAGGACCGGGCCGTAGACGCTGTGGATGGCCCTGGACACGAAGCGGCTGAAGGCCTGCTGCCAGCGGTGGACCACGCGGCCCACCGCCGTGGTGGGCTCGCTGGTGGTATGGGCGAGGTGGGCAGGCAGGATGAAGAGCGCCTCGATCCACGAGATGATGAACACGGTGATCACGACCAGCGGGATCACGCGCCACACCTTGCCCATGACGCCGGGGACGGCCAGCATCGGGATGAACGCCACGATGTTGGTCAGGATGCTGTAGGAGATCGGGACGGCGACGTCGCGGGCGCCGCGGATCGCCGCGGGGAGCAGGCCCATCCCGCGCTGGCGGTACTCGTAGATGTTCTCGCCCGCCACGATCGCGTCGTCCACCACGATGCCGAGCGCGATGATGAACGCGAACATGGAGATCATGTTCACCGTCACGTCCATCCCGGGCAGGAACAGGAAGGCGCCGAGGAACGACGTGGGGATGCCCATGGTGACCCAGAAGGCGAGCTTGACCTCGAGGAAGAGGCCCAACACGAAGAGCACGAGCACAAGGCCGATGAACGCGTTCTTGAGCAGCAGGGTGAGCCGCTGGCGGTAGTGGTCGGACCGGTCGCGCCGGATGCTGTAGTGGACGCCTGGCGGCAGGTCGGGCTCGATCTCGACCATGGCCTTGCGCACGGCGTCCGACACCCTGATCGGGGTCTGCTTGCCCACGCGGTACACCGCGACGCCCATCGCGCGCGCGCCGTTGTAGGTGCCCATGCTGTCGGTGTCCTCGAACGTGTCGCGCACCGTCGCCACGTCCTCGAGGTAGAGCACCGTCCCGTCCGACGTCATGACGATGGGGATGCGGGCGAACTCCTCGGCCCAGTCCCGCCGCTCGGTCACCCGCAGGAGCACCTCGCCGCCGCGCGTCTCGATCTTGCCGCCGGGCAGCTCCACCGACGTGGCGCTGATCTTCCTGGCGATCCCGTCGAGGGTCAGCCCGTAGGTCCGCAGCGACGCCTGCGAGACCTCGACGTGCACCTCGTAGTCGCGCACGCCGTTCAGATCGATCTGCGTGATCTCAGGGTCCAGCAGCAGACGGTCGCGGATCTGCTCGGCCGTCTCGCGCAGCGCCCACTCGCCGACGTCGCCGTAGACCTCCACGTTGAGCACCTGGCGCCGGCGGCTCACGAGGGTCACCTCCGGCTCCTCGGCGTCGTCGGGGAACGTCCTGACGCGGTCGATCTCCTGCTTGATGTCGGTGTAGACCTTCTGCCTGTCGGCGTCCTCGTAGAACTCGGCGGTGACGGTGCCGGCGCCCTCCCTGGCGACGGCGCTGACCTCCTTGACGCCGTCGATGCCCCGCACCGCCTCCTCGACGACCAGCACGATGCCGCGCTCGACCTCCTCGGGGCTCGCGCCAGGGTAGGGCACCGTGATGGTCACGATGTCGAGGTCGAACTCGGGGAAGACCTCCTGCTTGATCCGCAGCGCCATGAGGAACCCGCCGACGAGGCACACCAGCATCAGCAGGTTCGGCGTCACGCGGCTGCTCATCGCGCGCGGCCCTCCGCGCTGGGCTTCCCGCGCGGCTCGGGCGTGGGCGGCGCGGTCGCCGCTTCGTCCCCGGTGCGCAGCGGCAGGCCGGGCACGGGCGCCGGCAGCCCGCTCGTCACGATCCGCTCGCCCGCCTTCAGGCCCGACGACACCACCACCCGGTCGCGGCCGCGGTAGGCGGTCTCAATCTCCCGGATCTCCAGCTCGTTCGCCTCGTTCATCACCCACACGCGGTTGCCGTCGTGCACGAGGTCGCGCTCGAGCGCCACCGCGTCCTGGAGCTCGCTCCCGTCGATCTCCACCCGCACGTAGCTGTCGATGAGCAGCGACGGCGTGCGGCCCGCGGGGTCGGCGAGGCCGAGCGGGTCGGGCACCGACACCAGGAGCCGGGCCATGCGGCCCTCGCTCTCCAGCGCGCTCGCCATCCGCACGACGGTGCCCTCGCGCGACACTCCAGGGCCCCACGCGGCCTCGTTGAAGACCCTGACCGCCGAGCCCTGCTCGGCGCGCGCGCGGGGGATGCGCAGCCACTTGAGCCGGTCCACGGGCACGGAGACCTCGACCCAGTACTCGTCGGCCCCGATGAGCGAGGCGAGCCGGGTGGTCGCGGAGACCTGGGAGCCGATGTCCACGCTCTCGGTAGCCACGACGGCGTTGAAGGGGGCTCGGATGGTGGCGCGCTCGAGGTCGAGCCGTGCCTTCCGGAGTGCGACCTCGGCGGCGGCCTTGGCGGCGGCGGCGGCCTGGACGCCGGCCTCGGCCGAGCGCTTCATGGCCTCGGCGGAGGCCTTGGCGGCGATGGCGCCCTGCCTGGCGGCGACGGCGGCGCTCTTGGCCGCCTTCGTCGCCTCGTGGATGGCCTCGGCCTGCTGGAGCTGCGGCACCCGCAGGACCAGGTCGCGGTCGGCCTCGCTGATCTCCTTGCCCAGCAGCTCGTACTCGCGGCGGGCCACCTGCTGCTGGCCTCGCTCGATCCTCAGGGCGGCGGCGGCCTGGATGACGTCGCTCTCGCGCTGGAGGATGGTGCTCGCGCTCTGCTCGATGGCGCTCGCGGCGCTCGCGATGTCGCTCTCGCGCTGCGCGACCAGGCTGCGCTGCTGCGCGAGCGCGGCGGCGAGCCGCTGTATCTCGGCCTCCTGCTGCTCGACGGCGAGGCGGTAGTCGTCGGGGTCGATCCGCGCGATGACGTCGCCCTTGGCGAAGCGGCCGCCCGGGATGCACTCGGGGCTGAGCTCGACCAGCTCGCCGCTGACCCGCGGCTGAAGCTCGATGGTCTGGGCGGGCCGCACGGTGCCCATGGCCTCGACGACCACCCGCTCGGTCGCCGTCGTCGCGGGGCGCACCTTCACGAGCACGGCGCGCCGAGCCGTCTGCCGGCGCTTCGCCTTCGGGCCCGTGCGGAACAGGTAGATGGCGGCCCCCGCGCCCCCGCCCAGCACCGCCAGCGCCACCAGGACGTAGACGAGGGTGCCGAGGGCGCCGCGACCGGGGCCCGGCCTGAGGCCACCACCCCCTTCCCCATAGGTCGCCACGTCGTCATGGGTCGCGGTCATGTGGTGCTTCTCCTCTGTGTGCCTTCGCAGGACCGATGCCTCACTCCTCCGCGGGCACCGGCGCCGACGGGCGCGTCAGCGGCCAGCCGCCGCCCAGCGCCCGGTAGAGGTCGATGCGGTAGCCGATGAGCTGACGCCTCGCCGTGAGCTGGGTGCGCTGGAGGTTCTGGAGGCTCCGGACGGCGGTGAGCAACCGCAGGTAGTCATCGGCGCCTTTGACATAGCGGTTCTGGGTCTCCTGTGACGCCTTGGCGGCGAGGTCGAGCTGGCGCTCGACGCTGGCCAGGTAGACCTGTTGCTGGTGCTCCTTGGCAAGGGCGTCCTCGACCTCCTGGAAGGCCTCGAGCGCGGCCTGGCCGTAGGCGTGGAGCGCCTGGGCGGCTGCGGCGCGCGTCCGGTCCACCTCGGCGGCCCGGCGTCCGCCGTCGAGGATCGGCGCCGTGAGGTTCGCGGCGAGGGTCGCCAGCCAGTTGTCGAACAGGCCCCGCACCCGGTCGCCCCACGCCTCGGTGCGGGCCGTCAGGCTCAGCGCCGGGAAGCGGTCGGCGACGGCCGCCGCCACCTCCTGGCTGGCCGAGGCGAGGCGCAGCTCGGCGGCGCGGAGGTCGGGCCGCCGCCGGATCAGCGCGGCCGGCACCCCCGTCGCGGGCTGCGGCGGCAGGTCGGGGAGGGTCGCCTTGTCCGCCGCCACTGCCATGTCGGGCGCCTGGCCGAGCAGGAGAGCCAACTGGTGCTCGAGCACCTGCCGCTGGAGCTCGGCCAGGTGCTTGTCGGCGCGGGCCGACTCCACGAGCTGTTGCTGCTGGAGGATGTCCACCGCCGACACCACCCCGCGCTGGGCGCTGCGGAAGCGGACGTTCATGACCTCGAGGTACTTCTCGTTCGTGCGGATCTGGTCGTCGAGCAGCGCGAGCTGGCCGAGCTGGTCGAGGAGCTGGTACCAGGTCGAGGCGACCTGGGCCGACAGCAGCAGTGCCGTGGCATCGACGTCCTGGCGGCTGGCCTGGGCGGCGAGGGCGGCGGCGTCGCGGGTCGCGCGGACGCGGCCCCAGAGGTCCACCTCGTAGCCGGCCGTGAGCCCGAGCGAGAGCTCGGTGGCCGAGGCCGCGTCGCCGGGGTCGATCTTCCTGCGCGTCCGCGAGGCCGAGGCGTCGCCGGTCAGGCCGGGCTGACGCGCCGCGCCGGCCTGGCGGGCGAGGGCCTCGACCTGGGCCAGGCGGTCCCAGGCGGTCAGCAGGTCGAGGTTCCCGGCCAGCGCCTGGGCCATCAACGCATCGAGCCGCGGGTCGCCGAAGGCCTTCCACCACTGCTCGGGCGCCGCGGCCTCGCCCGCCGCCGAGAATGCCTTCGGCACGGGGGCCTGCGACTCCAGCACGGGCGCCGGCACCCTGCACGACGCCGCGGCGAGGACCATCGCGACCGCGGCCATGGCGCCGCGCGCCGACCGCCGATGCCAGAGGTGTCGCTCGTGGATGCTGTCGCGTGTCATCAGTCGTCTTCCAACAGGCTGTTGGGGTCGGCGGCCGGCTCCGCGAGAGGCCGTGCGATGCTCCCCTCCTCCAGCGCCTGCCGGGTGTCGCGGAGGCCGGCGAAGAAGAAGCGCATGATGTGGTCGTAGAGCAGGTCGCAGTCGTCGGGCTCGAGCAGGTCGTGGCCGAAGACCCTGCGGGTGATGGGCCTGTGGGTCGTCAGGAACCCCATCGGCGCGATCAGGCTGAAGAGGGAGAGCTTGAGCAGCATCGCCGATGCGGGCACATCGAGGACCTCGGCGATCCGGCCGGCAAGCCAGATGCCCATGGGGCGGAAGACCTCGCGGACGATCGCCTCGTGGGCACCCGTCGGGTCGTGATGCTCCTGCTCGAGGAGCCGCCAGAAGTAGCTGGCCGGCCCGCGGCTCGACACGTCGTCGAGCCGCCCGCGCACGAAGGCCCGGATCTGCTCCTCCGGCGACTCGTCGCTGGCCTGCTCCATCAGCCGGCTCCGCGCCTCCGTCGTCTGCTCGTAGGCGTAGCGCCAGGCGGCCTCGTAGAGGTTCTCCTTGCTGGCGAAGTAGTAGTTCACCGCCGCGATGTTCGCGCCAGCCGCCTCGCAGATCTCGTGGACCGTCGTCTCGCGGAAGCCCTTCTCGGCGAACAGGCGCGTCGCGCTCTCGAGCACGCGGTGCTTCGTGTCGGCCTCCGCGGCATCGGCGTGGCTCATCGGCCGGCCTCCTCGGCAGCAAACGCTGATTTCATATCAGCAATTGAAATGAGCATTTCAAATACAAGTATAGAAAAGCGGCGCTCTCTTGTCAAGCGCTTTTCCGCGGACCCCGCCACATTTCTGGGTACGCCCGCCCCGCCCCGTGCCGCAGCCTCGGGCGGGGGCAACTGGCGCGAGGGCTCGGAGAGGGCTGCCAAGCGCCCGTGCCAGAGCGGGCCGGCAAAGCCGTCGCGGGGCAGAGACACCCCGCCTACACCACGATACGGCGGCATGGCGGCAGGCCCTGTAGGCGGGGTCTCCGTGCCCCGCGTCGTCCTGAAACAGGCTGGTAAGTGATGCCTGGGGTGTGTGTTACGGCCCCGCAGGCCTGTGGCGGTCGATGGCGCGGCGCTCAGCGGATGCGAAGGGAGTAGCCCACGACCGAGGCGGCGGGCAGCGGCCGGCGCGCGGCCTCGGGCCAGGCGATGGTCTCGGTCGAGAGGCAGACGGTGCGCGGCGCGCGGGGCGTGTTCCGTGCCCAGGGCTCGGGGCCGGTGAGGGTGGTGACGCGGACGTCGCCGCTGGGCGCGAGGGTGCCGAGGCGCCACGCGACGGCGGCGGCGCGGCGAGGATGGCGGTTGACGGCGGTGATGTGGAGGGTGGCCTTGTCGGCGGAGAGGGTCGCCGCGACGTCCACGGCCGGGATGCGGTGGAACGTGGGGCACTCGGCCTCGACGCGGACGTCGAGCGGGCCGCTGTGGTCGGCGAGGAGGCGGAAGGCGAGGAAGACGGGCGTCTCGACGACCTCGGTCGGCGTGGTGCGCAGGGCGCCGATGACGTTGACCAGCAGCGCGTAGTTGCCGATGGGCACGTCGTCGCCGCAGCGCTGCATGGCGTGCAGGACGCCGGCCGCGTAGAGGGCCTCGGGCAGGCCGTGGGGCACGCCGGCCCTCCCGGGCACGGCATTCCACTCGTCGAAGGTCAGCGGCAGGCGCTTGCCCGCCGCCTGCTGGGCGATGCGAACGGTGTTGCGGAGCGAGCGCTCGAGGCGCAGCGGGGCGCCGACCACCTTCGCCCAGTCGGCCTCCGAGCACCGTCGCGCGTCGTAGCGGGTGTAGTCGTGCACGCTGAGCATGTCGACGACGGGGCCGCAGATGGGCAGCATCCTGCGGTTCCAGCGGTCGAACCCGTCGTCGAGCACGCCCGAGGCGACGAGGACGATATCGGGGTCCGCCTGGCGCATGGCGCGGGCGAACTCGACGGCGCGCAGCCCGTAGTCCTCGGGGCTCGTGTGGCCGAGCTGCCAGCGGCCCCAGATCTCGTTGCCGATATCCCAGTACTTCACCCCGAACGGCTCGGGGTGGCCGTTGGCGGCGCGGAGCCTGCCCATGGGCGAGTCGGCGGGGCCGTTGCAGTATCCGACCCAGGCGGCGGCCTCGGCGGCGGTGCCCTCCCCCGCGTTCACGCAGATGCACGGCTCCGCGCCCAGCAGGCGGCAGTAGGCGATGAACTCGTCGGTGCCCATGTCGTTGTACACCCAGGCATTCCACGCGCGGTCCCAGCGGGTCGGCCGCCTGTCCTGGGGGCCGATGCCATCGCGCCAATGATAGCCCGAGGCCATGTTCCCGCCCGGCCAGCGGAAGGTGGGCACCTGCGCCCTGCGGGTGACCTCGAGCAGGTCGCGGCGGAAGCCGCCGGCGTTGTCGGCCCGCATCAGCGACGCCGCGCCGAGCCACAGCCTCCCAGGCCCCTTGGCCGCGACGACGAGCCGCCCCTTCGCCGTGCTGCGGGTCGCCGCGAGGGTGCAGGCGTGGGTCTGCCAGTCGGCGCCCTCGAGCTTGAACGAGCGCTCGGCCTGCACGCCGCGCCCGTCGCCGAGCGCGACTCGCACCGTGCGGACGCCCTCCCCCTTGACGACGACGCGGACGGCGTAGGCGACGCCCTTCCCCAGCGTCAGATCGCCCTGTGCGATGCCGCCCTCGGCGGACGCGAGCTCGATGCGCTGGCTCTGGGGCTCGGCGTACGGCTGCGCGCGATCGGGCGCGAAGCCCTTGGCCTTCCCGAAGGGCTCCCACCGCCAGACGATGCCCGACGGCGTGTCGGGGCCGATGAGCTTGCGGTTGTCCAGCCGCTCGTCCCAGATGCCCTGGAAGATGCAGCGGCCGAGGAACTCGAGGAAGAAGCCGCGCTGGAGCGGCGGCACCCGCCGCCCCGTCGCCTGCCCGACCGTCACCGTCGCCTTGACGGGCGCGGGCGCCGGGGCAGGATGGACGGGCAGCAGCTCCACGTAGTCCACGTCGAGCGCCCCCGCGGGGTTCGGCCCGAACGACTTGCCCATGAGGCCGACGAACTGCGGGCTCAGCCCGCCGCCGTACCAGCAGCCGTGCTCGGTCCAGCGCGTCTGGCCGCTGCGGCGGGTGTAGAGGCGATAGGTATTGGTCAGCTTGGCGATCCGCAGTTCCACGTCGGTCGGTCTGACGCTGGTGCGGAGGTAGGCGCCGTGGCCCGTCGGCTCGGCCCACACCGTCGGGCCTGTCTGGTCGGGGTAGAGCGCCTTGCTCAGGAAGGGACCCCAGGCCAGGACGCGGTCGGGCGCGAAGCCGACGACGAGTGCCAGGTGCAGGTTCGAGTCGGGCTTCCAGTCGGAGAGGGTCACGCGGGCCGTCAGGAGCCAGTCGCCCTTAGGCGCCGCCGTCTTCAGGAGTGCGGCGCGCTGGATGCCCTCCCAGTGGTTGAAGCCTGTGGGGGTCTGGGGCACGGCAAGGCGCAGCCAGCCGGGGTGCGTGTTCAGCGAGAGGGTCGGTCCGCGCGCGGGCACATGCCACGTCCAGCGCTCCGCGAGCTTTCGGGCGTCGAAGTCGTCGCGCCACGCCGCCGCCGGGGCCGCCGCGGCGATCAGCACGAACACCGACAGGGCCAGCCACCAAGCGCTCACGACATCGCTCCTACTCACTCCCTGTGTGGCCGAGACGCCGCGGCCTCTCCCATCCGCCCAAGTATGCCACAGTGAGACGCCTGAGCAAAGTCCGCTTCCCGCGCACCCGGGCTCGCCATCGCACCTGGGCTCGCCATCCACGCCGGCGTTCAGTGCCACTCCGCGCGACAACGACCCGTCCAGGCGGAGCGCCTGGCATCCTCCCCGGCCCCCGTCCGTGCTCGCAACGCCGTGTCTTCATCTGCCCGGCCCCACCGCCGGAGGGCCCCGCAACCGCAGCGGCGCCCCCCAGCCTGTTTCTCTCGGACCTGTGCAGGTCCGAGAGAAGCGGGTACGGTCCTCCGATGACGACGCCTGAGCGCGCACCGCGCCCGCCCGCCTCCGCGTCGGGCGCCACAAGGCCACTACGCCCGCGTCAGGCGGGCGCTCTTGCCGGCGACGTCACTTGTCTCGGACCTGTGCAGGTCCGAGAGAAACAGCTCCCCGAGTTGACGACAGGGCCACACGCTCCGCGCCCTTGCGCAGGCCCTTAGGACGGTGCTCGGACACGACCGCTGCCACAGACAGAAGCCGTTGGCAGTGCCGTCACTTGTCTCGGACCTGTGCAGGTCCGAGAGAAACGCAGGCAGAGCGGTCAGCCCAGCACGGCCAGCCGATGGATGACGAGCGAGAACAACGCGCCGTGCACCGGCGTCCTGTGCCTCGCTGCCAACGCCCACACGCCGCGCGCTTTCTGGCGGACGTAGCCCCGCCGCTGGAGCTTGTAGAGATGGCGATAGCAGGCGGCGTGCGACATCTTCAAGTCCGCCCTGATGCCCTCCTCGCTCGACAACCCCATCTGCCGCAACAGGCTGACGACCCGCAACCTGCGCACGTTCGTGAAGGCCGTCGCCGCGTCGAACACGACATCGAGCGCTCGCGCCGCATTGCCGCGGATCCGCGGCACGTCCGCGGCAGACAGGTGGACGAGCCCATCGCAGTCCCAGCCCTTCAGCGCCCACCCTGGCTCTGTGAAGGCACGGTGCAGCAGGCGCGTCGGGACGAACAGGCCCGTGCCAACGGGCTCAGGCGCGAGTCGGTAGTACACCTTGGCGCCCGAGCGTCTTCGCTCGACCAGCCCGGCCGCAGCCACCACCCGCAGGTGCGCCGAGACCAGGGCTTCGGGCACCCCCGTTCGCTTGACCAACTCGCCGACCGTCAGCTCCGACGCCCGCGCCAGCCTACGCAGCAGACGAAGCCGCGGCGCACACGCCACGGCGCGACACGCGCCAGCAATGGTCTCCATCGGCCCCTCCTCGCTCTGGTTCCCTCGGACCTGCTCATGTCCGAGGAGGATACAGGCAACCCGCCGGTTGCGCAACTACCCGTCCACACCACGATGCTGCGCCAGTTCCTCACTGGCCGGCCGCGGCACCACGCGCTCCGGCAGTGACCGCCGGTGCGCTGTCCCCGTTCTGCCTTTGTCTCGGACCTGCACAGGTCCGAGACAAGTGCCGGGAAGCCGGTGCGCACGCGGCAATCGGTCCACGCCGCGACCACAGCGAACTCGTCGCTCACCGGTCACGGCGCGACACGCAGCAGCAATGACCGTGATCGGGCTCCACCCTCTCTGCCTTTGTCTCGGACCTGCACAGGTCCGAGACAAGTGCCGGGAAGCCGGTGC
>CBFDBL010000120.1:0-11823 GCA_965603035.1 uncultured bacterium | reverse complement strand
ACGACGCGGGCGTGCACAGCGCGTCGGCCGCGCATTCGACGGTGGCCTTCGAGCGGCGGATGCCGCCGGCGTACTCGGCGACGTCGTAGGTGACGTGCAGGCGCACGCCCCGGCCCGCCGGCTCGCGCCGCAGGGTGAGGGCACCGCCCCCGAAGTGGCGCTGGACGAGCCACAGGTGGTAGCTGCTCGCCCACGCACCGTCGGGGTCGAACGCGCCCGTCGGCGGCGTGAAGTCCTTCAGCACGCCAAGCTGTCGCAGGAAGTCGAGCGAGAGCGGCCGCGATCGCGTGGGGTCCTCTTTCCGTTGCTTGGCCACGGGTGCATCCCTTCGTGCTGCGCGTGAGATCACGGGACTCACTATACACGCCAGTCCAGGCAGGTCAAGCAGTGGGGGCCTCAGGCCCCCGCCTCCCCATCGCCTGGAGGACGAGGCTGGCCTGCCAGCGCAGCAGGGGGCCGGCGGCCATGATGGCGTCCATCGTGTCAGCTTGCTGGACGGCGACGGCCTCGAGTGCGGCGCGGGGTGCGAGGACGGCGGGGTGGATGGCGAGGTCGGCGGCGAGGCGTGCGCAGGCGGTGCGGAGTGCGGCGATGCGGTGGCGGGTCTCGCGGTCGAGGGGGGCTGGGCGGGCGCCCTTGCGCCGTTGGGGCCACTGGGCCTCGGGCAGGCTGTGTGCGCGTCGGATGGCCTGCTCGAGCGCCCTCAGGCGGCGGCGGGTGCACGTGCGGGGCAGGCGCGGGCCGTCGCTGGGCGAGGCGGCAGGGTGGTCGGCCGCCCAGACGGCCAGCTCGACGAGCTGATGGTTCACGAGGATGCGGAAGGGCGGGAGGTCGGCCCGCTGGGCCTCGCGCTCGCGCCAGCGCCACAGCTCGCGCACGAAGGCGAGCTGACGCAGGCCGAGCCCCCGCAGCCCCTTGATGCGCCAGGCGCGGTCGGGGGCCTGGGGCTTGTCGCGTGCCGTCGCCTCGACCGTGGCCTCGCAGCTCTCGAGGTGCCACTCGGTGCGCCCGAGCCGCCCCAGCGCGGCCCCCAGGCGATCGGCGAGCACCGCCAGGTAGCGGGTGTCGTCGCTGGCGTACTGGAGCTGGTAGGCCGAGAGCGGGCGGCGGGACCAGTCGGACTTCTTGCCCTTCTTGCACAGTGCGACGTCGAAGTGGCGCTCGACGAGCGCCGCCAGGCCGATCTGCTCGCAGCCGAGGAGCTGGGCGGCGAGCATCGTGTCGAACACGTCGCGGCGCGGCCGGAAGCCGAACGTGGCGCGCAGCAGCCGCAGATCGTAGTCCGCCCCGTGGAAGATCAGCGGCGTGTCGGCGAGTGTCGCGAGCAGGCGCGACAGGTCGAGCCCCGACAGGGGATCGACGATGTAGCAGTCGCCGTCGAGCGACGCCTGGAGCAGGCAGACCTTCTCGTAGTAGTGGTAGAGGCTGTCGCCCTCGGTGTCGAGCGCGACGCGACCCGCGCCGGCGATGCGGGCGGCCAGGCCCGACAGAGCGGCCTCGTCGGCAACGTAGTGGTAGGATGTCGGCGACGGCGTCATCGGCATCACTCGGCGGAAGCACGTTCGGCGGCTGGTGCCCCCTGCCGCCGGAGCAGTATAGCCGCCAGCCGCTGGATTGCAAGCCCGAGTGCGGTACAATCGCCTGCCCGTAGCCGCCCGGGGCGCCCCTGCTCACCGGAGGGACCGCGCAATGGCTCGAGACAGCTCCGTCGCAAGGCTGCTCGCCCTGACCATCCTCGCAGGCGCGGCGGCCCTGCCGCCGCTCACCCTCCCGGACGCCGACGGCGTCCGGCCGAGCGCCCGGCGCTGAAAGCGCTTGACATCCGACGACCCATCGGTACGCTAGAGAAGAGACAGGGCCGCATGGACGGCCGCGCCCACCGCGGCCCAGAAGGAGAGGCGTCGATGAGGAACAGAGCGTGGATGGCCGTGATGATGGTCACCGCGATGGTGGCCTGGCAGCGCGCCGCTTCGGGGGGGTGAGGCCCCGGCGGATGCACGCCGAGCCGTGTGCCCGGCAAGACCGCTGCCTGCTACGTCGTGAAGGTGATGGACACCGAGGGCGAGATCGCGTTCAAGGCCGTCACGGCCGACGAGTATAGGAAGCTCAAGGACGAGCTCAAGAAAGAGTACATGGCGAAGGGCAAGACCTGGCTCGCCGCCAGGAAGAAGGCCGAGGAGGCCGGCGACGAGTTCACCGACCCCAAGCCCGTCAAGCCGCGCTACAAGGCCCTCGACAAGCTGAGCACCAAGGCCAACGCCTTGAAGCTGGCACGCAGATACCAGGAGAAGTACGAGGCCGAGCAGCGAAAGAAAGAGGAGCAGGAGAAGACGGCCGACGCAGCGTGACGGCCCTCTCCCCGAGCGCACATCCACGAGGCCGATGCCAGGCGATCTGGCATCGGCCTCGTTCGCGCCGCACGGCGGCTACTCCAGCAGCCTGCCCGTCGCCTTGTCCCAGCGGACGATGCGCTCGTCCATGACGTGGTCGCCGTGGCAGCCCGTGCAGCGCGCCTTGCCGGCCCGGATGCTCGCGAGCGCGGGCTTGTGCTCCGTCACGTCCACGAGCTTGACCGTGGGATGGCACTGCATGCAGAAGGGGTTGACCCTGGCGGGCGGGTACATGCGGTCGGGCGGCTTCGCGTTGTCCTCGTCGTCGCAGTGGTCGTCGCAGAAGCCGTGGCAGGCCTCGCAGCCGATGCCCGCCTTGGCGTGGGTGACGGCGACCTCCTCGAGCTCGTAGTTGATGTGACACACGTGGCAGCGGCTGTTGTCCGCGGGGCCTTCGGCCACGGCGACCGGCAGGGTGGGGCTGCGTCCCCCTCCCCGGCCCAGGCCGAAGCACCCGGCCAGGAGGGCCGCGGCGAGCAGGCAGAGCGCAACAAGCATGGAGCGCCACGGAGCGCGCATGGCGGATCTCTCCTTCCTCCGTCCGGCGCTCCGGCGCGTCGCGCGCCGGAGCGGGGACGAGGACGGTGGGCGCCTAGACGTACTCCCAGTCCTTGAGCCACTCGTAGTGGGGCGGCAGGCATGCCCAGGCGTGGTCCATGGCCTCTTCGAGCTCGCGGGCCTCGGCCTTGTCGAGCTGGCGGCGCTCCTGGACGGCCTTGGCCACGTTGTCCACCTGTGCGGCGTTGATCATGCCGGGGATGGGCGCGGTCATGGCGGGATTGCACAGGATGTAGCGGATGGCGAGCCGCGCGCGGCGGTCCAGGTCCTCCTTGCTCAGCTTCTCGCCCTTCCTGGCCTTGAACAGCGAGCCGCTGGCGAAGGGCTTGATGCCGAACATGCCGACGTCGTGCTTGCGGACGGCGTCGAACACGCTGTCGTTGGGCAACACCTTGCTCTTGGCCGTGTAGGGGGTCACCACGACGTCCACGATCTTCGGGTAGGTCTCGATGAGCTTCTTGATGTGGGGGCGGTCGTGGGAGGAGAAGCCAGTGAAGCGGGCCTTGCCCTGCTGCTTGGCCTTCTCGAGCGCGCCCATCATCTCGGCCACCTCGGCGTCGGGGTGCTTGCTGCTGCGCTCGTGCATGGTGATGCGCCAGAGGTCCACGTAGTCGAGCTTGGCGATGCGCATGCCCTTGTCGAGGGTCGCGAGCAGGGCCTTGGTGGTGCGGCACTTGCCGTTGCGCATCTCCTCCTGGTACCACGAGAAGCCCAGGTGCATCTGCTTGCGGCGCCCGCGGATGGCCTCGGCGTAGGCCTGGACCTCCTCGCGGGTGCAGGCGTCGATGTAGTTGATCCCGCGCTCGATGCAGCGGGTCACGACGTCGCGGCGGTTCTGCTTGAAGCCCGGGTGGTCGAGCTTGGCGCTGAGCCAGCGCTTCGTGGCGAAGACGCCGGGGACCTCGGTGTCGAGCCGCTTCCAGTGGCCGCCGAAGCACACGGCCGAGATCATGAGCCCGGTGCGGCCGAGGCGCCGGTACTCCATCTGCTCGTTGTAGTTGACGATCGTGCTCTTGTCCACCGGCGCTCCGCCCACAGTGGCCCCGCCCACGGCCACCACCGCCGCAACGGCAGCACCATCGCGGACGAACTCGCGCCGCGTCACGTCCCGCTCAGCCATCGGCTGTCTCCTTGCTCCCCGAGGGACCTCGGCCTCGCGCACACTCCCGACATTCTACGCCAACGCGCGGCGGGCGTCAAGCGATCTGCTTGCGGCGGCGGGCGCGACCGCGCGCTGGCATTTGACTCCGTCGCCGCCTTTTGCCAGAATGCAGCGTTTGTGTGGCAGCAGGTGTGGGGAGCGAGTCGAACTGCCAGGAGGCCGATGGTGCGGAAGCGTTGGAGCCGGCGCAGGTTTCTCGTGGATGCGGCCCGCGGCATCGGCGCGGGGCTGCTGGGTCCCTACGTGCTGACCTCCGACGCGCTGGGCGGCCAGGGCGGCCCGCCGGCGAGCGACCGCGTCCTGACGGGCCACATCGGGGTCGGCGGCAGGGGCGGCGGGCTGCTCCGCCACGTGGTGCGCCTGCCCGAGGCGACGCCCGTCGCCGTGTGCGACATCGACCAGCAACGCCTGGGCCGCGCGAAACAAGCCGCAGGCGGCAACGCGCGCACCTGCCACGATTTCCGCGAGCTGCTCGATGCCGCCGACATCGACGCCGTGGTCGTCGGCTCGCCCGACCACTGGCACCCGCTCCACACCCTCCACGCCTGCCAGGCGGGCAAGGACGTCTACTGCGAGAAGCCGCTGTCGGTCACCGTGATCGAGGGGCAGCGGGTGGTGCAGGCGGCGCGGCGCCACGGCCGCGTGGTGCAGCTCGGCACCCAGTGGCGATCGATGGCGGGCCGCCACGTCGCACAGTACGTGCGCAACGGCTACTGCGGCCGCGTCCGCGAGGTCCGCTGCTGGCACTACCCCAACCCGTCCCATCCGCCCGCCGCGGCCCAGCAGCCGCCGAAGACGCTCGACTGGGACCGCTGGCTCGGGCCCCTGCCCTGGATGCCGTATCACCCGAGGCGCTGCCACGGCACGTTCCGATGGTTCCTGTGGAGCGGCGGCGGCAACATCCGCGACCGCGGCGTCCACATCATCGGCGTCGTCTCCTGGGCCATGGCCGTCGATCGCACAGGCCCCGTCTCCGTCGAGGCCTCCGGCACACGCCACCCCGGCCTCTACGACAACCCCGTCACCATGAGCGCCACCTGGCACTTCAAGAACCCCGATTGGACGCTCCACTGGGACCAGCCGGGCCAGCCCAAGGGCGGGCAGTACGGCGCCGTGTTCGTCGGCGACCGCGACACCCTGGCCTTCTGGGACAACTTCGCCACCGAGCGCAAAGCCCTGTTCGAGCCGACCTCCGGCGAGCTCGCCCTCGAGCACAGCCGCGACCACATGGGCAACTTCCTCGACTGCGTCCGCACCCGGCGCCGCCCGATCATGGACGCCGCGATCGGACACCGCGTGACCACGATCTGCAACCTGGGCAATCTCGCTTACCGCCTTGGCCGCAAGCTGCGCTGGGACCCCGTGGCCGAGCGGTTCCTCGGCGACGACGAGGCGAACCGCCTGCTCCACTACCCCTACCGCGAGCCCTGGACGTTGTAGCCGAAAGGACAGCCGATGGCTCAGCCTCCCTCACGTCGAGCGTTCCTCGAGCAGTTGGGCGCCGGCCTCGCAGCGCCCTACGTCCTGACCAGCGGGGCCCTGGGCGCGGGCGCGAAGGCGCCGGCGAGCGACCGCATCGTGACCGGCCACATCGGGGTGGGCGGCATGGGCGGCGGCCACGTCCGCCAGATCTCCGGGCGCCGCGACGCCACCATCGGCGCCGTGTGCGACGTGGACGAAGGCCGCTGCTACAACGCGCAACGCCGAGCCAGCGACCAGTGCAAGGCGTACCACGACTTCCGCGAGCTCCTCGACCAGAGGGACATCGACGCCGTCATCGTCGCTTCGCCCGACCACTGGCACGCGCTCCACACCCTCCTCGCCTGCCACGCCGGCAAGGACGTCTACTGCCAGAAGCCGATGATGAAGACCATCCGCGAGGGGCAGGCCATGGTCCGCGCCGCGCGGCGCTTCGGCCGCGTCGTCCAGATCGGCACCCAGGGCCGCTCGACCGTCCACTCCCGAGCCTCCGTCCAGTTCATCCGAAACGGCCACTGCGGACGGGTCCACACCGTCAGGACCTGGCACTACAACAACCCGACCCACCGCTGGGAGCCGCCCCGGCCGGTGCCCAAGGGCCTCGACTGGGACCTCTGGCTCGGCCCCGCCCGCTGGGTGCCCTACCACCCGCGGCGCTGCCACGGCACCTTCCGCTGGTTCATGGACTTTGGCGGCGGGCAGATCCGCGACCGCGGCGCCCACATCTTCACCAACGTGTGCTGGGCCATGGACGTGGACGACACCGGCCCGGTGAGCGTCGAGTGCCTGAGCGGGACGCAGCCGCCGGGGATGTACGACTGCCCGAACGACTTCGAGGTCCGCTACGAGTTCAAGGACCCCGGCCCGCCTTCGCGGGGCGACGGAGCCCGCGCTCCGACGGGCGAAGGCGGCTGGACTCTGCTGTGGCGGCAGCCGGGCGAGGCGTACGGCCCGCACCGGTTCGGGATGAAGTTCTTCGGCACGACCGACGACCTGGTGCTGATGGGCGGCGACAGCGGCATCCGCGCCGTCGAGAAGGCGCTGCGGACCAAGCCCGGCCGCAACGAGTTCCGCCTGCCCGAGATCAACGACCACATGGGCAACTTCCTCGACTGCGTCCGCAGCCGCGAGAAGCCCGTCATGGACGTCGCCATCGGCCACAGGGTGACCAGCCTGTGCATCCTGGGCAACATCTCGTTCGCCGTGGGCCGCAAGCTGCGCTGGGACCCGGCCCGCGAGGAGTTCGTCGGCGACGAGGCGGCGAACCGCCTGCTCCACTACCCCTACCGCCCGCCGTGGCGCCTGCTCTGACGGGAGACGAGCCGTGACGACACGCGCGTCGCGCCGCGAGTTTCTGTCCGCTCTGGCCGGTGGCCTCGCCGCGCCCTACGTGTTGACGTCCCAGGCGCTCGGCGCGGGCGCCCACCCCCCTGCGAGCGAGCGCATCCACGTCGGCCACATCGGCATCGAGTGGATGGGCGGCATCCACCTGGGCTACTACAAGAGCGTCGCCGAGGCCCGCTCCGTCGCCGCCTGCGACGTCGACAGCCGCTACCTCGACGCCGGCGCCAGGAAGATCGAGAGCAACACCGGCGCCCGGTGCAAGCGATACAAGGACTTCCGCCGCCTGCTCGACGACCGCGACGTGGACGCCGTGCTGATCGCCGTGCCCGACCACTGGCACGCGCTCATCAGCATCCACGCCGCACAGGCAGGCAAGGACATCTACTGCGAGAAGCCCATGGCCCTCACCGTTCGCGAGGCGAGGGCCATGGTCGAGGCCGTCCGCCGCTACGGCCGCGTGTTCCAGACAGGCAGCCAGCAGCGGGCCTCGGGCAACTTCCGCCACGCGTGCGAGCTCGTCCGCAACGGCTGCATCGGCACCGTCAAGCACGTCACCGTGGCCGTCGGCGGCTCGTCCGGGCCCTGCTACCTGCCCGCGCAGCCGACGCCGAGCACCATCGACTGGGACCTGTGGCTCGGCCCGGCGCCCTGGCGGCCCTTCAGCGACAAGATCCACTCGCGCCGCTGGCGCAGCTTCCGCGACTACGCGGGCGGCGGCCAGACCGACTGGGGCGCCCACCACTACGACATCGCCCAGTGGGGCCTCGGCATGGACCGCAGCGGCCCCGTCGAGATCCACCCGCCCGACGGCAAGCACTACCAGCACCTGACCTACCAGTACGCCAACGGCGTGACCATGGTCCGCGGGAGCTGCAACGGCGTGCTCTTCCGCGGCTCCGAGGGCGAGGTGGAGGTCAACCGCGGCCACCTCCGGACCCAGCCCGCCGCGCTGCGCAGCCGCACCCTCGCGCCCAACGACGTGCACCTCCACCGCGCGCCCGAGGGCTCCTGGCGCGGCAACACCCGCGACTGGCTCGCCTGCATCCGCACCCGCGAGCGCCCGCTGTGCGACGTCGAGATCGGCTGCCGCTCCGTCACCGTCTGCCACCTGGGCAACATCGCCACCTGGCTCAACCGCCCCCTCCGCTGGGACCCCGACAACGAGCAGATCCTCGGCGACGACGAGGCCAGCCGCTGGCTCGACCGCCCCAAGCGCGCGCCCTGGCACCTGTAGAGCGCACCACAGAGAGCACTGACCGAGCACCAAGAGGAGCTGAGAATGCGAGCGTGGAAGGCCGTCGGCCTGACACTTCTGCTGTGGACGACCGCACGGCTCTGCACCGCGGGAGAGCCGCCGACGCTGGATGAGATCGCCGCCGAGCTCACCGGCAAGGCGCCCATGAGCGAACGCACCCGGGCCCAGCTCGCGGCCACCCAGAACACCGTGCTCGGCATGCTCCTGCCCAAGCTCGGCGGCGGCAACCTCGACGCCCGCGAGCAGGCGCAGATCACCTGGAAGGCGATCTGCTGGCACGCGTCGCGCCCGGGTGCCGACGCCGAGCGCACCGCGCTCGCAGGCGTCGTCGCCGCCAGGCTCAGCCCCGACCTGCCGAGGCCCGCCCTCTTCTTCCTCCTGCGCCAGCTCGAGAACCTCGGTCGCGACGAGTCCGTCAAGGCCGTCGCGAAGCTCCTCGGCGCCGACGACCCGCTGCTCCGCGAGCGCGCCCGCATCACCCTCCAGGCCAACCGCTCGCCCGAGGCCGCCGAGACGCTCCGCCGCGCGCTCCGCCGCGCCAGGGAGCCCGCCTGGCAGGTCGCGCTCATCAACGCGCTCGGCGCACGCGCCGACAAGGCGGTCGTCCGCGACCTCATCGGGCACGCCGCCAGCTCCGACGAGGCGGTCCGCCTCGCCGCCGTCGAGTCGCTCGCCGCCATCGGCGACGGGGCCGCTGCCGACGCCATCGCCAAGGCCACCGGGGTAAAGAGCTCCGAGCGCACCTGGTACGCGACCTGCCGCGCCTACCTGTGGCTCGCCGACGCGCTGTGCGCCCAGGGCGAGAAGGCCAAGGCGCTGGGGATGTACCGCAGGTTCCTCGAGGCGCCCGTCCACCTGCGCTGCGCGGCCGTCATCGGCCTCGGCCGCGCCGGCGGCGCCGACGAGATCCCCATCCTCTTCGCCGCGCTCGAGGACCAGGACCCCGAGGTCCGCGGCGCGGGCCGCCAGGCCCTCGAGCTCCTGCCCCTGCCCGTCGTGCGCCAGGCCGTCACCGAGAAGGCGAAGACGGCGGCGCCGGCCATGCTCGTGCAACTGCTCGGCCTCCTCGCCGAGCGCGGCGGCCAGGTCGAGCTGCCGACCTTCATCGCCGCGTCCCGCCACCCGAGCGAGGAGGTGCGCGTCGCCGCCCTCAACGCCATGGCGGCCCTCGGCAGCGCCGAGGCCATGCCCGCGCTCATCGCGGCCCTCGCCAAGACCCAGGGCCGCGAGCTCGACGCCGCGCGCAACGCCGTCGCCCGCGTCCAGGGCGAGCGCGCCGACCGCGCCATCGTCGCGGCCATGAAGGGCGCCGCGCCAGGCCTCCGCGTCACGCTCATCGGCGTGCTGGCAGATCGCGGGGCGCGGGCCGCCGTCCCCATGCTGCTCGACGCCGCGCGCGACGACGACGCGAGCGTGCGCGACGCCGCGCTCGACGCCCTCGGCGTGCTCGCCGACGCCAAGGCCCTGCCCACACTGGTCGGGCTCCTCGTCGCGTCGAAGGACGACCGCGGCCGCGCCGCGGCCGAGAAGGCCATCGTCGCCGTCGGCCTCCGCATCGAGGACGAGGCCCAGCGTGCGCAGCCCGTCGTCGCCGCACTCGCCGGGGCCAGGGACGCAACGGCCCGCCTCGCGCTGATCCGCGTGCTCGGGCGCATCGGCGGCGGGACCGCCCTCGCGGCGCTCCGCACCGCCAGCAAGGACGATGACGCCGACGCCCAGGACGCCGCCGTCCGAGCCCTGGCGGAGTGGCAGAGCGCCAAGGCCGCGGCCGACCTGCTCCGCATCGCGACCCAGGGCAAGACGCTGGTTCACCACGTCCTCGCCCTCCGCGGCTACGTCCGGGTCGTCGGCCTCCCGAGCGACCGCCCCGCCAGCGAGACACTCAAGATGCTCGGCGACGCCCTTGCCGTGGCCCGGCGCCCCGACGAGAGGCGGCTGGTGCTCGCCGGCATCGCCGCCGTGCCCGATCCCGCCGCGCTCGAGATAGTGGAGCCCTTCCTCACCGACCCCGCGCTCGCCAGCGAGGCGGCCATGGCCGCCGCACAGATCGCCGCCGCCATCAGCGGCACCCACCGCGACGCCGCGAAGGCCACACTCGTCAAACTCCTCGAAGCCACCCAGCACAAGCAGGCACGCCAGCTCGCCACCCAGACCCTCGACCAGATAGACAAGTGCGCCGACTACATCACCGCGTGGCAGGTCGCAGGCCCCTACGCCAAGCCAGGCGTCCAGGGGCCGGGCTACCATAGCCAGAAGTTCCCGCCCGAGGAGGACGGCAACGACGTGGCCTGGGCCACCATGCCCCCAGGCGGCAATGAGCCCAAGCTGCCTTACCTGATGGACCTCTACAAGCAGTTCGCCAAGGAGAACTGCGTCGCCTACCTGCGCACACACGTCTGGTCGCCGGCCGACCAGCAGGTGCAGATGGAGTTCGGCAGCGACGACGGCGCGAAGGTGTGGCTCAACGGCAAGCTGGTGCTCAACGTCGGCCAGCCCCGCAGCTTCAAGGAAGCCGAGAACAAGGGCAAGGTCCAGCTCAAGGAGGGCTGGAACCCCCTGCTCGTGAAGGTGTGGAACGGCGGCAAATGGTGGAGCGCCGCCCTGCGCTTCCGCGCGGCCGACGGCTCCCGCCTCGAGGGTCTGCGCGCGAGCACCGAGCCGAAGTAGCGCCTGCGCCAGCGGGCCTGCCACAGGACCGGGGATCTCACGAGAGGATAGAGAATGCAGCAGATGCGAATGGCGTCCATCGTCGTGTTGGCCCTCCTCGTCGCCGGGTGCTTTGCGGTCGCCGGCGAGCCGAGCGTGGACGACCTCATCAAGGAGTTCCAGGGCGGCGCCCCGGCGCAGCCGCGCTCGCCGCAGGCGCTCGAGGCGGCCTACGCGACGGTGCTCGACGCGCTGGTGCCGAAGATCGTCGGCGACAACCCGCAGCCGCGGCAGCAGCCCGAGCAGGCGCTCCAGGCGATCTGCTGGCGGGCCGCGCGGCCCGGCGCCGAGCCCGAGCGCCTCGCCGCCTGCCGAGCCCTGTCCAGGCGGCTGGGCACGGAGATCTCCAAGCAGGCCCGCATCTGGCTCACCAGGCAGCTCCACCACGTCGGCCGCGACGAGTGCATCGACGCCCTCGCGCCTCAGCTCGCACACGGCGAGCCCCGCGTCCGCGAGTGGACCCGCCGCGCCCTCCAGAACAATCCGTCGCCCAGGGCCGCCGACGCGCTCCGCAAGGCGCTCGCCAGGGCGAAGAGCCCCGCGTGGAAGGTCGCACTGCTCAACGCACTCGCCGCCAAGCCCGGCAAGCCCACCGTCCAGGCCGTCCTGCCACACGCCGCCGACCCCGACGACCCGGTGCGCGCCGCCGCTGTCACGGCCCTCGGCCGGCTCGGCGACCCGGCTGCTGCCAACGCCATCGCCGCCGCGATGACCAGGGGCTCCGACCGCGCGAAGGCCGCCGCCACCGACAGCTACCTGCTCCTCGCCGACAGGCTCTGCGAGCAGGACCAGAGGGCCGCCGCCCTCGCCATCTACCGCAAGCTGCTCGGCGCCAAGGGCCACGTCCGCTGCGCCGCCATCATCGGCCTCGGCCGCGCCGGCGGCGCCGACGAGCTGGCGACGATCTTCAAGGCGCTCGCCTCCGAGGA
>CBFDBL010000119.1:0-11844 GCA_965603035.1 uncultured bacterium | reverse complement strand
CAGACGAGAGTCTCGGACCTGTGCAGGTCCGAGACATCTGGAGGGCCGCCGGCCAGGCGACCGCGCCCAGCCGTCTCGCTCGTCATCTCCCTCGTCCTCGATCCCCCGCGAGCCGGGATGGCGATCCCTTCCAGACGGAACTGCCCGGCTCGGAACCTGCTGGTCCACGGCTCTTCTCTGACTTCGTGCTCCCTCGCTTCGAGACGAAGAGGTCGAGGACGAGAAGACCCTGGCATCTGGGGTCAGACTCGTGTGCTGCCCCCCACCTTGACTCCGCGGCCCCGCGGCATATAGTGGCCCCAGGAGGCAGTGAGGATCCCGGCCTCCGAGTCGCTGAGCATGGCGAGGGGAACGGCGATGGGATGTGACGCCCGAAGCGCTCTGTGCCTTCTGTGGGCCTGCGGCATCGCCTCGGCCGCCGTGCCGCGGGGCTGGCGGTGGACGGCGCGCTGTCCCTTCCGCGAGCTGGCGGCGACGGCCAGCAGCGAACAGGCCGACCGGTGGCCCGCCAGCAAGGCCATCGACGGCGATACCTCCGAGCCCACGGGCCTCTGGCAGACCCAGCGCAACAGCCCGAAGTCGGCCTGGCTCGAGCTCCAACTCGCGCGCCCGCGCCGCGTCAAGGGCGTCCGCATCTTCCACCAGCAGAACCCGCGCTACTACCGCAGCATCGACTACGCCATCGCTTGCTGGACCAACGGCGCCTGGGAGACGGTCGCGCACGTGAAGGGCAACAAGCAGGCCGGCTGGCGCGAGCATCCCTTCGACGCCATGGAGACCACGAAGGTCCGCATCACCATCGCGAAGTCCGAGTACGGCTACCGCATGGGCCTCAACGAGGTCGAGCTCGACTTCGTTCCCAGGCCGGCTGTGGTCGAGGCGGACCGCGTCTCTGCGCCGCACCGCTGCGGCGTCGTGCCCGACATGGGCATCATCATCTACGACGCCGAGACGCCGCCGGGCAGCCGCATCAGCATTGCGACCCGCACGGCCCACGACGCAGACGGCAAGCCGGGCCAGTGGTCGCCTTGGTCGCCGCCCTACCCGGCCAGCGGGGCCAGGGTCGTCAGCCCCAAGCGCGAGTGGATCCAGTTCAGGGCGGCTCACCATGGATCCGAGCGCGGCGTGCCGGTTCTCCGGCAGGTGACGATTGGCTCGCCCGACTGCATCGAGTGTCTCGACCTCGGCCGGGTCTTGTCCGAGCCAGCGAAGCCCTTTGCCCTGGGCATCCACTTCCGCCGCCCGATGGACCCTGCCCAGTGCCCTGTGGCCATGGTCACGCTGCCCGGCCGCGCGCCGAGCATCGTGCTCGGCGACGGCCTCTGGGGCGAGCACGGGCGGAGGGTGCTCCTCCGCCCCGTGCTGCTCTGGCCGGACGAAGGGGTGGCCTCCGTGACCATCGGCGGAGCACGGACCCGCGACGGAGTGACGATGATGCACGAGGAACGCGCCATGATCATTGGCACGAAGCCCGTCCTCGACCGTCTCGTGAAGATCGGCGAGTGGATGATGGCCCACGAGCAGTCGGCCATCTTCGTCGAGGGCTACAACGAGCGCACCCTGCTCGGCCTCTACGAGATCACGGGCGAGAAGCGCTACCTCGGCCACGTGCGCAAGTATGTGCACAAGCTGCTCGGCCTCCAGGACCCCGCGGGCTTCTGGGGCACGGGCTACAAGACGGTGTACTTCGCCGACACGGGCAGTGCGCTCGGGCTCTTCATCAACTTCTACAAGTTCGCCACGCCCGAGGAGCGGACGCGGATCGACAGGGCGCTCGGGCGCTACTTCGAGCTGCTGCTCGTCAAGGGCGACAGCACGGGCAAGCCCTTCGTCCACCCCGACGGCAGCCTCGGCGTCGGCTTCAGCAAGTACGTGGACGGCAAGGCGCACGGCGACCTCAACCAGCCCTACACCATCTCGACCGCGCTCACCGGCGCCGAGATCTTCGCCGCCTGGTACTACATGAAGGGCGACGCGCGCTACAAGCAGATGGCGGTGAAGGCCTGCGACTGGATCCTCGAGACGATGGTCGGCGCCGAGCCGCCCGACCCGTGGGCCGCGCCGGGCCAGATCCCCTACTACATCGACGACTGGAACCCAGGCAGGAAGAACCGCGAATGGGTCTGGAAGCGATGGCCCTACGACACCTCGGCCTACGCCGGCGAAGGCTTCATCGCAGCCTGGACGTACATTGGCGACGGCGCCTTCCGCAAGCGCCTCGGCCAGCGGGTCCGGCCGCATATCGAGTGGCTGCTCCGCACGCAGAACGACGACGGGAGCTGGGCCGCGAAGGGCTCGGGCGACCAGCTCCGCAGCCACGGCGTCGTGAACCTGCTGCTGTGGTACCACGAGCAGATCGAGCCCGATCCGCGCATCGCCGACGCCCTGCGCCGCTACGTCGTGCTGCTCGTCGACGAGAGGCGCAGCGCCTACCTCCGCGTCCCCGGCAACGGGATCGCCACGTCGCTCGCGGGCCGCGCGCTCGTCGAGATCGTCCGGCCCGGCGTCGATTGCTACCGATGGAAGGACAAGCCGCGATGAGGCCCTGGAAGCCGCTCCTTATGATAGCCGTGCTCGCGGCGTACGGCGCGGCGCTGGCCGATCTGCCGCAGCCGCTCTTCTACTGCACCTTCGACCGTCGCACCGACGCGGACCACAGCGGCGGCGAGGGGAGCGCGACGGCGATGGCGCCGGACGCCATCCTCGTGGCCGCCGCGGAGAGGCCCCAGGACGACGCGGAGAAGCGGTTCGTCCAGGGCAAGGTCGGCCGTGCGCGGCGGTTCGACGCGGGGCTCGTCTATCCCACGCGAGGCAACTTCAGCCCGCTGCGCGGCACCGTGATGATGTGGGTGCAGCCGACCTGGCGCGGCGACCGCGAGGACCTCTACACCGTCTTCTTCGGCTGCCGCGACTGGGGCCTGGTCTACAAGTATACGACCCAGCCGTACATCACGTTCGGCTGGATCCAGGCCGACGGCCACTACCACTACGGTGCGACGGGCAGCGTCGAGGGCTGGCGGCCGGGCGAGTGGCACCACCTGGCGGTCGTCTACGACGCGGTCGGGGCGAAGCAGCGGACGCTCTACCTCGACGGGCAGCGGATGCGCACGTCGCCCATCCCGTCGCATCGGCGGTGCGCGCTGCTGTTCTCGGTCGGCGCCGGCGTCGGCGGCGTGAACCCGGCGCGGTCGGCCATCGACGAGCTGGCGCTCTTCGACCTGCCGCTGAGCGACGACCAGATCGCCGAGGCATACGCCCGCGGCAAGGCGTCCAAGCCGCTCTTCCGTGCGCTCGCCGAAGCGGCGCGAGAGCGGCCCGGCATCGAGCCGCCGGCGCCCGAGCCGCGCCCTGCCCTGCCAGCCTTCGTGGACTGGGCGCTGCCCGACGGCCCGCCGGTGACCGAGTGGCGTCAGGCCAACCGCCGCGGCGGACGCGTCGCGACGGCGACCCGCGAGCGGGTGTCGCTCAACGGCACCTGGCGCTTCCGCCTCGTCGGGGCGAAGGCGTGGCACTATCTGAAGGTGCCCGGCTCCTGGCCGCGCTACACGGGGTTCGCGGTGCGCGACGGCGCGGGCAAGGCCGTGACGGCCATCGACGGCATCGCGCTGCACGAGTCGCGGACGGCGTGGTACGAACGGGCCTTCGACCTGCCCGACGGCTGGATGGGGGGCCGGGTGGTGCTGGGCATCGACAGTGCGCGGGCGCTGGCCGACGTGTTCCTCAACGGCCGGCGCCTGGGCCGCGCCGTCGAGTTCGCCCGCTGCGAGCTCGACGCGACGGCCGCGCTGCGGCCCGGGCGGAACCTGCTCCAGGTGCGCGTGCACGCGCTGAGCCCGAGGTATGCCACCCGCGGCCTCGACCAGGACGTCTGGCTCGAGCGCAGGCCCGCCGGGCCGACCCTCGACTGGGCCGACCTGCATCCGCTCGTCACCGCGAAGAAGCTCGAGGTCGTGGCCCACGTGACAGGGGAGGCGAAGGGGGCGCGGATCGCCGTGCGCCTCTTCGACCTCGACGGGAACGCTGTCCACGAAGGCAGCGCGCCGGCGGAGGCCGGCACGGTCCGCGTCGCCTTCGACACCCCGGAGCTCCAGCCCTGGCACCCGGGGAGGCCGAGGCTCCACATCGCGAAGATCTCGCTCGAGCGCGACGGCAAGGCGCTCGATGCGCTCTATCCCGTCCGCTTCGGCTACCGCCAGCTCGAGGTCCACGGCGGCGACTTCGTCCTCAACGGCCGGAAGTTCCACATCCGAGGGCAGGCCGCCCCGCCCTTCGGGCGCTTCGAGTTCAACGCCGTCGAGCCCGCGATCCGCGAGTGGATCGGCCAGATGAAGGCCGTGCACGTCAACGCCGTCCGCGAGTACAGCGGCGGCTGGCGCTCGGGGGATCGCAGCCAGTGGCGGGAGCTCTATTACGACGTCGCCGACGAGATGGGCTTCATCGTCCTGTCGCACGTGCCGTCGAACCGCGCGCTGATGCACGACTTCGCGAGGCCGGCCGTCGCCGAGCTCTATCGCCGGCGGGTCGCCGACCACGTCCACCGCTACGGCAACCACGCGTGCGCGGCCATGTGGTTCCTCAACTTCAACCACGGCGCCCACGTCGGCGACATCCGCCCCGACCTGCTCGACGGCAGCTTCAACCCCGTCGGCCTGCCCGAGAAGCAGGTGCACCACGCCTGGATGGCCTTCTCGGAGAAGGTGCTGCGAGGGATCGACAACTCGCGGCCCATCTTCCACCACTCGGCGGGCAACTACGGCCAGGTGCTCACCGTGATGGCCTACCTCGGCTTCGGCATCCCGCTCGCCGAGCGCGAGGAGTGGCCGAGCGCCTGGGCACGCACGCGCTTCAAGCCGCTCATGCCCGTCGAGACCGGCTTCCCCTGCCTGCTGAGCAACTACCGCGAGCGGGTGGGGCCGCTCTCGCGGGTCTACGCCTCCGAGCAGCTCACGCCCGAGTACTTCGCCGCGTATGTTGGCGACCGCGTCTACGCGAGCCTCACCGAGGAAGAGGTCCGCCTGATGAACCCCGGCAAGGGCGACCGCATCGGCGCGATGAAGCGGTCGGTCAACTACGACGAGCAGAAGGCGCTGTTCGCCCGCTGGACCCTCCGCTCGTGGCGGACGTGGGATATGAGCGGCTACTGCCAGCACGTCGAGTGGCGCGACTGCTTCCGCTACCAGCCGGTCGAGATCGGGCTGCCGAAGCGGGACCCGCGCGACTTCGGCCTCCAGCTCGATGCCGACAAGGTCACCCTCCAGCGTGCGGCGGGGATGACCCGCCTCGGGCGCGTCGCCATGGCCGACAACGCGCCGCTGCTGGCCTACATCGCCGGGCCTGAGAAGGAGTTCGTCGCCAAGACCCACGCCTTCTACGGCGGCGAGACGATCGAGAAGTCGCTCGTGCTCATCAACGACTCGCCGTGGCCCATGACCATCGTCGGCAGGGTCGAGGCGAGGCTCGGCGAAAAGGTTCTGCACGCGCAGGACGTCTCGGAGCCCGTGGCCGTCGGCGAACGCAGGTTCCTGCCCATCCGCTTCGTCGCGCCGAAGGTCGCCGAGCGCACGGCGGGAGCCATCTCGCTGTCCGCGAAGATCTTCGATACGCAGCTCCCCTCCGACACCTTCGCCTTCGAGTGCTGGCCGCGGCCCGCGCCGCCGAAGGTGACGGCCAAGGTCGCGCTGCTCGACGGCGTCGGCCGCACGGCCGCCGTCCTCAAGCAGGCCGGCATCACGACATCAGCCAAGGTGACCGACGACACCCGCCTGCTGATCGTCGGCCGCCAGGCGCTCGACGATCAGGCGCGGAAGATGCTCAAGGAATGGGACATCGGGAACCGCGTCGCCAAGGGCCTCAACGTCCTGGTCTTCGAGCAGACCGGCGAGCAGCTCGCGGGCATGCCGATGGACGACCCGAACTGCCGCGCCGCCTTCCTCCGCGCGCCCGACCATCCCGTCCTCGCGGGCCTGACCAACGCCGATCTGCGCCACTGGCGCGGCCAGAGCGACCTCACCGAGCCCTATCCCAAGACGGACCGCACGAACCTGGCCTGGGGCGAGGAGTTCACCCGCTGGAGCAACCGCGGCGTCGTGTGCTCCTTCGCACCGGAGAAGCCGCAGCGCGGCGTCTTCACCATCCTCGTCGATGCCGACTTCGATCTCTATCTTGCCCCGCTCGTCGAGTGGCGCATCGGCAAGGGCCGCATCGTCTTGTGCCAGCTCGACGTCACCAGCCGCTACGGCGCCGACCCCGTGCCGACGCTGCTGGTCCACCGCCTGCTCGCCTGGCTCAGTGGCCCGGTAGAGCCGCCGAGCGCCGCATCCGTGGTCCTTCGAGGTGGGGAAGCCCTCACGCCGGAC
Source organism: uncultured bacterium (assembly GCA_965603035.1). GTDB lineage: Bacteria > Planctomycetota > PUPC01 > DSUN01 > DSUN01 > CAZDNN01. The sequence continues at coordinate 5,488 of CBFDBL010000119.1, read as the reverse complement.
GAAACAAGCTCCGTCATGCTCGCCGGCCCGGACTGGCAAGGGGCGGCGGGCGACGTTTCGCGATTCGTCAACCAAGGCGGCCGCGCGGTGCTCGCAGGGAACACCCAGGTGAACCTTGCACGTTTGCTGCTCGGCGGTCGGCCCGCCCTGCGTGAGGTCCTCGGCGTCCGAATGCCCGAGCCCCTTGCCAAGCGCGGCGTGGCGGCGGGCGACCTCTCCTGGCGCCAGCCGAGAGGGGTGCCCGTTCTGACCGACCTGATGTTGGACGCGGTGGGGACATCACCGATGGTGGTGGCTGTTCGCAGAATCGGGGGGGGCGAGGTCGTTTGGTGCGGGGTCACGCCGTCCGACTTCCAGGACATCCGCCAGATCGCGAAGACGACGCGGCTGCTTGCCGTGCTGCTGAAGGCGGGGCGCGCGCGGCCCGATCTGACGGCGTCGGAGCTGCGGGTCGGCCAGCCCGACTCGCCCTTCGTCCGCCGCAGCCTCGACTTCAATCCCTACAGGTACCGCCGATGGTAGGAGGCCGACCGATGAAACGGATCCTGGTCGTGTATCACTCGCAGCAGCGGGGGAACACCCGCAAGATGGCCGAGCTGGTCGCCGAAGGCTGCCGCCAGGTCAGCGACGTGGAGGTCGAGCTGGTCAACGTCAACGAGAGCAGGGTCGACATCGACGCGGCCGAGGAGGCCGATGCCTACGCGCTCGGCAGCCCCGACTACTTCTCGTACGTGGCGGGGGGCCTGAAGCAGTTCTTCGACGACATCTACATCGCCAACCAGGCGGGCCGCGGCGTCGCGGGCAAGCCGTGCGTGCTGTTCCTCACCCACGGCGGCGGGGGGCGCGCGATCGAGAGCCTCGAGAAGCTGGCCGCGGCGATGAAGCTGGAGCCCGTCGTCCCCACGCTCTCCTGTCAGGGCGCGCCGAGCGGCGAGGCGGCCGAGCAGGCGGTGGCGCTGGGCAAGGCGCTCGCGGCGCAGGTGACGGGCTCGCGCTGAGGCCGCGCGGCCCTGCTAGCTGTCGAGGATGCGCTCGGCCTCGTCGCGGTCCACGTCCGTGATGTACTGGATGCCGCTGACGGCGGCGGCCTCGGTGGTGAGGGCGGCGATGTCGTCGCGCGCGATGTGCTCGAGCGCGAACTTGCGGCTGCCGGCCATGAGCTGGCGGAGGCCCTGGGCGAGCCTCTCGTAGTAGGTGTAGAGCCCGATGGCACCTGAGGGGAGCTCCTCGAAGGCCTCGCTGCCGAGCTCCTGGCGCAGCTTCGTGGCGGTGACGAAGATCTCGTCCTTGCTCTCGCCGAACCGGCGGATGTAGACGGGCACCTGGCCCTCGTCGATGGAGCGGCCGATGGTCTTTCCGACCATGGCGGCTGCGATGGGCGCGCGGGCCATGCCGATGAGCTTGACGAAGGGGGCTCCGAGCGCGAGGCCCTTGAAGATCTGGTCCTCGAAGACGAAGCCGCCGGCGAGCGCGAGCGCGGGCAGGGTGTAGCCCTTGTCGGCGAGCCGGCGCGCGTAGCGGACGAGCAGCGAGTGGAGGACGACGGGCGGCATGCCCCACTCGTTCATCATGCGCCAGGGGCTCATGCCGGTGCCGCCGCCGGCGCCGTCCACGGTCAGCAGGTCGAGCTTGTAGCGCGAGGCGAAGAGGATGGCGCGGGCGAGGTCGGCGGGGCGGTAGGCGCCGGTCTTGAGGAAGATGTAGCGGGCGCCGGCGGCGCGGAGCTCGTCGATGCGCTGGGCGAAGGACTCCTCGGTGACCATGCCGACTCGCGAATGGCGCTCGAACTCGCGAAGGACGCCGCGCTCGAAGTCGCGGATGACGGCGGGGTCGGTGGGGTCGGGCAGGACGAGGTAGCCGCGGGCGTGGAGCATCTGGGCCTTCTCGAGATCGCGGAGCTTCACCTCGCCGCCGATGTCCTTGGCGCCCTGGCCCCACTTGAGCTCGACGCACTGGACGCCGAGCTGGTCGATGGCGTACTCCTGGACGCCGAGCCGGGTGTCCTCGATGTTGGCCTGGACCACGATGGCCCCGTAGCCGTCGCGCTGGTGGCTTCGGTAGAGGGCCACGCGGCGCTTGAGGTCCACGGTGTCGCGGGTGCGCGGGCCCTCGATCGTGGCCTCGGGGTCCATGCCGACGACGTTCTCGCCGATGGTGAGCCCGGTGCCTGCGAGGGCGCAGCCGATGGCGAGGCCCTCCCAGTTGTTCTTGGCGATGTCGGTCGAGCCGACGCCTGGGAGGATCCAGGGTGCTCGGAATCGTATGCCGCGGTCGTGGCCGAAGGCGACCTCGAGGTCGACGGCGGGGAAGATGGCCTTGTCGCTGTCGGGCTCGATGCCGTGGGCGCCGACGGCGGTGCCCATGATGTTGAAGTGGGAGTAGTCGACGGGGAAGGTCTTCTCGGCGGCCGTGGTGATGACGCCGAAGGGCTGGGGGTAGAGGACCTCGTGGCCCCTGTAGGCGGACTTGCCGACCTCGCACATGCCGATGCAGCCGTCCACGCAGGTGACGCACATGCCCGAGGCGGGGACGACGGAGCCCTCGGTGCGGTTCTTCGTGAGGGTGGCGGCCGAGGCATTGATTCTCGAGAGGCTCATTGCCGGTTCACTCCTTCTCGATCTCGCAGGCCACACATGGGGACATGTAGCACATCATGTCGTCGAACCCCTCCTTGGCGATGCAGGGGGGTGTGAGGTTCTCGCATCCGCCGCACACGGCCTTGTCGGGCTCGTTGAAGGTGCAGCGGAGCTGGCAGGCCGGGCAGATGTACATGCAGGCGCCGCACAGTCGGCAGACATCGGACTGGATGTCGAAGGGGGTGCCGATGGAGCGGTTCTCGCCGCGGCCGCGGAAGCCGATGGCCTTGGCCATCATCTGCTCGGCGCACATCCGCACGCACAGGCCGCACAGGATGCAGTCCTCGTGCTCCTGGCGGAAGCGCTGCTGGCGGATGCCGTGGGCGGCCGCGAGGTCCTGGACGGTCTTGGACTGCGGGCAGGAGCCGAGCAGGAGCTCGAGGATCATCCTGCGGGCGCGCACGACGCGCTCGGAGGCGGTGCGCACCTTGAGCCCCTCGGTGGCGGGATAGGTGCACGACGAGACGAGCTTGGCCCGCGGCCCCTCGCCGATCTCGACGACGCACAGCCGGCAGGCGCCGTAGGGCGACAGGCCGTCGTTGTGGCACAGGGTGGGGATGGGGAAGCCCAGGAACCGCGCGGCCTCGAGCAGGGTGGAGCCCTCCTCGACCTGCACGGCCAGCCCGTTGACGGTCAGCGAGATCATGCCTGCTCTTCCTGTGCTGCCGCGGGGGCGCCGTCGCCCTCGGGCTGGGTGAACTGGAGGTCGCACCTCAGGCAGCGTCGGGCCTCGCGGTGGGCCTCTTCGGGGGAGAGGGTCTTCTCGACTTCAGCGAAGTTCTTCTCCCTGGCCTCGTTGGGGAGGGTGGCCGGTGCGGCCCTGGCGGCCTGGTCGCGCTCGTCGTCGGCGACGTCGGCGGGCGGGACGAACACCGACGGGAGGTGCACCTGGGGCGGCTGGCGCAGCTCCTCGCCGCGCAGGTAGCGGCCGATGACGCCCGCCGCCTTCCTGCCTGCGGCGATGGCGTCGACCACGGTGTTGGGGCCGGTCAGCAGGTCGCCTCCGGCGAAGACTCCTGGGCGGGTGGTGGCGAGGGTGTGGGGGTCGACCTTGGGCCTGCCGCCCTTGTCGAGCTCGAGGCCCATGGGGCCGAGGCACTCGCTGTCGGGCCGCTCGCCGATGGCCACGATGAGGGTGTGGAGCGGGATGGTGAACTCGGTGCCGGGGACGGGCACCGGGCGGCGTCGGCCGCTGGCGTCGACCTCGCCGAGCTTGTTGCGGATGCACTCGATGCCGACGAGGCGGCCCTCCTTGGAGTAGAGCCGCACGGGCGAGACCATGGTCTGGAGCTTGACCCCCTCCTCGAGCGCGGCGCCGATGTAGCGGATCCGCACGGGCGAGACGAGCGTGTGGAGGGTGATGCCCTCCTCGATCGCCGCCTCGACCTCCTCCTCGAAGGCCGGCATCTCGTGGGCCGTGCGGCGGTAGAGCAGCGTGACGCTCTGGACCTGCTCCTGGCGGGCGGCCACCCGTGCGGCGTCGACGGCGGAGTTGCCGCCGCCGATGATGCCCACGTGCCCCCCGGCCAGCTCCTCGCCCCTGAGGTTGAATGCCTTGAGGAACTCCATGGACGGGTAGACGCCGCCGAGGCCTTCGCCCGCGAGGTCGAGTGTCCAGCTCTTGTGGGCGCCCATGGCGAGGAAGACGGCCTGGCAGCCCTGGGCGAAGAGATCGTCGATGGCGAAGTCGCGGCCGAGCGCCGTCCCGCACCGCAGGGTGACCGCGTCGTCGAGGAGCGCGGCGATCTCCCTGCGCAGCACGCTGCGGGGCAGGCGGTAGTCCGGGATGCAGCTCACGAGCATGCCGCCTGGCTCGGCCTCGGCCTCGTAGAGGGTCACGTCGTGGCCGCCGAGCGAGAGGTAGTGGGCGGCGGCCAGGCCCGCGGGGCCTGCGCCGACGATCGCCACCGTCGGGCGCTCGGCGGCGGGCCTGGGGGTGCTGGGCGGGGTGTAGACGGCGGGATCGACGCGGTCGGTGACGAAGCGCTTGAGGGCTCGGATGGCGACGGCCTCGCCGCCGCTGGCGGCGAGGCGGCAGTGCTGCTCGCACTGGCGGTCGCAGACCCTGGCGCAGATCGACGGCAGGGGGTTGGCCTCGCGGATCACCTGGTAGGCCTCCTGGTAGCGGCCTTTCTCCAGGAGGGCTATGTAGCGCCAGGGCTCGGTGCCGAGGGGGCAGGCCGCCTGGCACGGGGCGCCGGTGAGCTCGCGGCACACGAAGGCGTCGCAGCGCTTGTCGGCGATGTGGCGCTCGTACTCGTGGCGGAAGTAGCGCAGGGTGCTCAGCACGGGGTTGGCGGCCGTCTGGCCGAGGCCGCACATCGAGGCGTCCCTGACCACACAGGCCAGCTCCTCGAGCAGGCCGAGCTGCTCGAGGGTGCCGCGGCCCGCCGAGATGTCGTCGAGGATCTCCCACATCCGCTGCGTGCCCTTGCGGCAGACCAGGCACTTGCCGCACGACTCGTCCTTGAGGAAGCCCATGAAGTACTTGGCCACGTCGACCATGCACGTGTTCTCGTCCATCACGATCATGCCGCCCGAGCCCATGATGGAGCCCGCGCGGGCGAGGCTGTCGTAGTCGATGGGCAGGTCGAAGCGCTCGGCGGGGATGCAGCCGCCCGAGGGCCCGCCGGTCTGCACGGCCTTGATGCTGGCCTTGCCGGCCGGGCCGCCGCCGATCTCGTAGACGATGTCGCTGATCCGCGTGCCCATGGGCACCTCGACCAGCCCCGTGTTCTTGATCTTGCCGACGAGGCTGAAGATCTTGGTCCCGGTGCTGCCCTCGGTGCCCACCTGCGCGTAGGCCTCGGCCCCGAGCCGGAAGACCAGCGGGATGTTGGCCCAGGTCTCGA
>CBFDBL010000118.1:0-11866 GCA_965603035.1 uncultured bacterium | reverse complement strand
CGATGAGGGCTTCGAGGAGACCCTCACGCTCCATCGCCTCGGGGTCTTCCCGCTGCTGGGCATCAGCCTGAAGACGACGAACTGCCTGGAGTCCGTGCACAGCCGGGTCGAGGCGGTCTGCGGCCGTGTGTGCCACTGGAAGAACTCGTCGCAGGAGCATCGGTGGTTGGCCAGTGCCCTCTTGGAGATCGAGCCGCATCTGCGCCGGATCCGCGGCTATCGGCATCTGCCGGTGCTTCGAGCGGCCCTCAGGGCGGAGCTCGGTCTGGAGGGCCGCGAAGCCGACGGGCGCGCCGGGAAGGAGGTCGCATGAGGAACCGGCAGGAGCCGCAGATTCTCAACGAAGAATGGGCTTGACTCAGGAGTGGCCCTTCACGGTCGTGCGAGAATCGGTGCCTTTGTCGCCTTCCGGCAACATCTGGCACTGATGAATGGCGGCGGGGGCAGGATTCGAACCCGCGAGAGACTTGCGCCTCTAACGGTTTTCAAAACCGTCGCCTTCGTCCACTCGGCCACCCCGCCTCGGGGAGCGCCCGGTCACCGGCAGACCTCGTCGAGCACCTGCTCGGCCACGTAGATCGGGCTGTCGAGCCGCACGGCCAGCGCGACCGCATCGCTCGGGCGCGAGTCGACCTCGACCGTGCCGCCGTCCCGCCGGATCAGGAGCCGGGCGAAGAAGGTGTTCTCGCGGAGGCCGCACACCTCGATCCGCTCCACCTCGCCACCGAGGTGGGTGATCACGCTGGCCAGCAGATCGTGGGTCAGCGGGCGCGCGGGCTCGTAGCCTCGGATCTTGCGATCGATGGCGATCGCCTCCGAGATGCCGATCAGGATCGGGAAGCTCCGCTCCCCATCGCGCTCCTTGAGCACGATCACCTGCGGGTCCGCCGTCTCGGTGATCATGATCTTCACGAGATCGCAACGGATCATGCTTCTCTCGCTCGTCCACAAGGGTTGGTCACCCATCGGATTGTACGGCGCCGCCACGGGCATGTCAACCCCGTTCGCCCGCCACGCTCGGCCGCCGCCGCTCCCGACAGGCCGATGGGGGCGGGGTCCGTCGGCACAGGCACGATGCGCCCTTCCCCTGGCTTGACCGGGTCCGGGCTCGCTGATATCCTCCGGCCCATGGAGGCATAGCCGTGCAGGTGAAGCTGGCGCGGACGGCGGGCTTTTGCCTGGGCGTGCGCCTGGCCATGGACAAGGTGCTGGGCCTCGCCGAGCGCGACGAGGGCGCCGTCTACACCCACGGGCCGCTCATCCACAACCGCCAGGCGGTCGAGATGCTCGAGGGGATGGGCGTCCGCGACCTCGAGCAGTGCCCGGCCGCGACGTGCGGGACCGTGCTGATCCGCGCGCACGGCGTGCCCAAGGAGGTCGCCGTGGCGCTCGTCGAGCGCGGCTTCGAGGTAGTGGACGCCACCTGCCCGCGCGTGCTCGCCTCGCAACGGCGGGTGGAGCGGCGCGCGGCCGAAGGCTACAGCATCGTCATCGCCGGCGACCACGACCACGCCGAGGTGGCGGGCCTGGTGAGCCGCGCGGGCGAGCGCTGCGCCGTGGTCGCCACCACTGCCGGAGCCGACAGTGCTCAGCCCAGCGCTTGCCGCCGAGGCCGAGGCTCTCCGCCTCGACGGCCCCGTGTGCCTCGTGGCCCAGACCACCTTCAACGCGGCCGTCTACGACGCCGTGGCCGAGGCGATCCGTCGCCGCCACCCCGAGGCCGACGTGGTCCACAGCATCTGCAAGGCGACCCACGAGCGCCAGGGCGAGGTGCTCGCGCTCGCGGGCGAGGTCGAGGCGATGGTGGTCGTGGGCGGCCGCCACAGCGCCAACACCACCCGCCTGGCCGATATCGCGCGAGCGACGGGCACGCCGACCTTCCACGTCGAAACCGCCGAGGAGCTCGACGTCGAGGCCCTCGCGCGCTTCACCGTCGTCGGACTCTCCGCCGGCGCGTCCACCCCCAACTGGGTGACCCGCTCGGTGCTCCAGGCGCTCGAGGACGTCGGGCGGCCTGTGCCGCGGGTCGAGTGGCTGCCCTGGCGCGCCTTCGCCGCGCTGACGCGCAGCAACTTCTACACGGCCGCGGCCGCGGCCGCGCTGACCTACGCCTCGTGCCTCCTGGCGGCCGTGCGCCCACACCCCGTGTTCCTCATCGCGGCGTTCTGCTACATCTTCGCCGTGACGACCCTCAACCGCGTGGCCGTGGTCGAGGGCAATCCCAGCTACCTCCCGCCACGGGTGGCCTTCTACCACCGCCACCTGCGGCCGCTGCTGGCCATCAGCGTGTTGTTCTGTGCGGGCTCGCTCCTGGGGCTCCAGATGATCGCGGCGTGGCGGGCGATGGCGCTCTACGTCGTGGCCTACCTGCTGGGGGTGGCCTACAGCGTACGGCTCGTGCCCGAGCGCCTGCGCGGGCTGTTTCGCTACGCGCGGCTCAAGGACCTGCCGGCCTCGAAAGACCTCTTCGTGGCCCTGGCCTGGATGGGCGTGTGCGTGCTCGCGCCCTGGCTCCACGCGCGGGTGCCGCTGACGCCGGGCGTCCTGGTCGCGGGCGCCTTCGCCTTCGTCCTGACCTTCGTGAAGGCGACGATCGTGGACCTGGGCGACATGCAGGAGGACCGCCTCCAGGGCCGCGAGACGCTGCCCATCGTGGTCGGCGAGCGCAAGACCCGCCGGCTCCTCTCGGCGATGACCCTGGCCATGGGGCTCGTGCTGGCCGCTGCGACGGCGCTCGCGTGGACGGCGAGCATCGGCTGGCTCATGGTCGCCTGCACCATCTACCTGCTGGTGGCGCTGCGCGTGCTCTATCAGCAAGTGGTGGCGTCGGACGTGATGTGCGTGCTCGTGTCGGACGGCGCGCTGCTGCTCGCGGGCGCCCTGGCGGTTGCCTGGGAGCTCGCGTAGGGGCCTGGCAGCGGCGCGGCCCCCCCTCCCCTGGCGTCACTGGCCGCTCATCTCCCCGCGTCTACTCCCAGGGCTGCTTGCGTCGGCGGCCGCGTCGCTTGCGGCGCGTCTTGTAAGGGCGTCGCGACGCCTGTGGCGCGGCGAACGACGAGGGCTCGCCCTTGAGGGCGAGGAGCTGGTCGCGGAGGCGCGCGGCGCGCTCGAAGTCGAGCACGTCGGCGGCGGCGAGCATCTCGCGCTCGAGCTCGCGGAGCTGCTCGCGGCGGGCAGCGTGCTCCTCGCTCTCGCCGACGGCCTCGCGCTCGAGGCGGTGGGCGGCCACCTCGTCCTGGATGCCGTGGAGGATCTCCTTCTCGATGGTCTGGGGCGTGATGCCGTGCTCGCGGTTGTAGGCGAGCTGGGTCTCGCGGCGGCGGTCGGTCTCGTCGATGGCGCGGCGCATCGAGTCGGTGACGCTATCGCCGTAGAGGATGACCTGGGCATTGACATTGCGGGCCGTGCGGCCGATCATCTGGACGAGCGACGTCTCGGACCGCAGGAACCCCTCCTTGTCGGCGTCCAGGATGCACACCCGCGACACCTCGGGCAGATCGAGGCCCTCGCGCAGCAGGTTCACCCCGACCAGGACGTCGAAGTCGCCCTGCCGCAGGTCCCGCAGGATCTCCACCCGCTCGATGGTCTCGATCTCGCTGTGGAGGTAGCGGCAGCGGAAGCCCTCCTCGAGCAGGTACTCGCTGAGGTCCTCGGCGAGCCGCTTCGTCAGGGTGGTGACGAGCACCCGCTCGTGGCGCTCGACGCGCCCCGCCACCTGCTCGACGAGATCCTCGACCTGCCCCTGCGCGGGACGGACCTCGATGGTGGGGTCCAGCAGGCCTGTGGGCCGGATGATCTGCTGGACCACCTCGCCCTCGCACTTCGCCAGCTCGTAGGGACCTGGGGTGGCCGAGACGAAGAGGACGGGGCCGCAGAGCGCCTCCCACTCCTCGAAGGTCAGGGGGCGATTGTCGAGCGCGGAAGGCAGGCGGAAGCCGTGCTCGACGAGGGTGAGCTTGCGCGAGCGGTCGCCGGCGAACATGGCCCGAAGCTGCGGGATGGTGACGTGGGCCTCATCGACGACGGTGAGGTAGCTGCTGGGGAAGTAGTCGATGAGGACGTAGGGCCGGCTGCCTGGGGCGCGGCCGCTGAGGTGGCGCGAGTAGTTCTCGATGCCTGGGCAGTAGCCGACCTCGGACATGAGCTCGAGGTCGTAGCGCGTGCGTGCCTCGAGCCGCTGTGCCTCGATGAGCTTGCCCCTGGCACGGAGCTCCGCGAGCCGCTCGCCGAGCTCGGCCTCGATGGCGCCCAACGCGTCGGTCAGCTTGTCCTCAGGCATGACGAAGTGACGTGCGGGGTAGACGGTCAGCTCGTCGCAGGCGCGGACCGTGTTGCCGCTCAGCGGCTCGATCTCGACGATCTTGTCGATCTCGTCGCCGAAGAACTCCACCCGGTACGCCGTCTCCTGGTACGCCGGCGCGATCTCCACGCTGTCGCCCCGCGCACGGAAGTGGCCGCGGACGAGCTGGAAGTCGTTGCGGTCGTATTGAACCTCCACCAGACGCCGCAGCAGGTCGTCGCGCTCGATCGCCTGGCCGATGCGCAGGGCGACGCTCATCTCCTCGTAGTCGGCCGGCGAGCCGAGCCCGAAGATGCACGAGACGCTGGCCACGATGACGGTGTCGCGGCGCGCGAGCACGGCGCTCGTCGCGGCCAGGCGCAGGCGGTCGAGGTCGTCGTTGATCGAGGCGTCCTTCTCGATGTACGTGTCCGTGCTTGGGATGTAGGCCTCGGGCTGGTAGTAGTCGTAGTACGAGACGAAGTACTCGACGGCGTTGGTCGGGAAGAACAGGCGGAACTCGGCGTAGAGCTGCGCGGCCAGGGTCTTGTTGTGCGAGATGACGAGGGCGGGCAGGCCCAGGCGCGCCGCGACGTGGGCCACGGTGAAGGTCTTGCCCGAGCCGGTGACGCCGAGCAGGGTCTGGGCGCGCGCGCCGTCCTGGAAGCGGCGCACGAGAGCCTCGATGGCCTGAGGCTGGTCGCCCCGGGGCTCGAAGGGCGACTGGAGGCGGTAGTCGGCCGTTCCCTGGGCGGGCATGGGGGCTACTCGGGGCGATGGGCGAGGGGCCGTCAGTCCAGCTCCGCCGGCTCGGCGCCGTCGAGCTGCTCGCTCCAGGCCACGACACGGTCGTGGCCGGTGCTCTTGGCGCTGTAGAGCGCGCCCTCGGCGTGGGCGATGAGCGGGCCGATGCCGCGCATGTCCTCGTCGAACTCGGCGATGCCGACGCTGACGCTGACGATGATCTTGCCGCCCTCCTCGGCGAGGGGCCGCACGGCGCGGATGGCGCCGCGGAGCCGCTCGGCCAGGCTCGCCGCACGGTCCACGTCGGTGTCGGGCAGGATGACGGCGAACTCGTCGGGGCCGTAGCGGTACGCGCTGTCGGCCCCGCGGATATTGTCCTGGATCAGGCTGGCCACCTCCTGGAGCGAGCGGTCGGCGGTCTCGTGGCCGTAGCGCTCGTTGAGCATCCCGAAGCTGTCGATGTCCAGCAGCACGACCGACAGGGGCTCGCCGTAGCGGCGGCTCATGCCGGTGGCCTCGGTCAGGCGATTGATGAAGTGGCGGCGGGTGTAAACGCCGGTCAGGCCGTCGATGACGGCCTGGTCGTAGAGGTCGGGCGCGCACACGGCACGGGCGACGGGCCCCGCCAGCCGGGCGAGCGCGGCGCTCGCCTCCTGCACCGCGTTCGGGCGCTCGTCCTCGTCACCCGCGACCGCCACGATCACCTTGAGCACGCCGACGCACCGGCGCCCGAGCATGAGCGGGCACAGGAACCGCGCCAGGTCGCCCTCGAGCGACTCGAACGGCTTGCAGTGCTCGATGGTCTGCGCGATGGCCCCCTCCTCGGGCGGCTCGGCGGGGCTTTGGCCAAATGTGGCCTCGCCGTTGATGTAGGCGGCGCGATGATCGGCGGCGCCCTGTTCCGTGGTCATCCACAGGTCGGCGCGCTCGGCGCTGACACAGCGTGCGAGGATGTGGAGCGCCTCGGCGATGGTCTTCTCGACGCCCACCTCGTCGTTCGCCAGGGCGTCGAGAGCGTGGACGGCATCGAGGAGCCTGGCCTCGGCCACGGGCATCCGGTGCCCTTCGGACGCATCGTCGTCGTCCTCGCCACCGGCGCGGCTGGCCGCGCGGCGCTCCACGCCGGTGCCGAGGTTCCGCGCCCAGTCGAGGATCGTGAGACAGACGATCGCCGTGACGACGGAGGAGATGGCGAACAGGAGCTGGAGCAGATCGGCCTTCTGCCCGAAGCGGGTCGCCACCTCGTAGCCAGCCAGCAGGAGCGTGACGCCCGCGAGCACGGCGGCGCCGATCATCAACGCGTTGCGGACCTTCATTCTGGCGGCTCTTTCCCCTCGCAAGCGCGGCCCACGGTGACCAGGTCGCGGAACTGCTCGACGATGGCGCGCGTGACGCCGCGCACCCGCGCCAGATCCTCCACGCTGCGGAAGTGCCCACGGGCCGCACGATCCGCCACGATGGCCTCAGCTTTCGCAGGCCCGATCCCAGGCAGCAGGTCCAGCTCCTCGGCGTCCGCGCGGTTCACGTCCACCCGGTAATCGATCCGCTCCCCAGGCTCGATCTTCCGCACGTCCTTCGCCGCAAGCCAGCGCGTCGCCGCGTAGCGCGCAGCCACGACCGCGAGCGACAGCACGGCGAGCACGCACAACACGAGCTGGTCGCGCTCGAGGAACAGCCAGGGCCGTCGGCGAGAGGCGCTCACCCCTGTGCCCCACCATGCAGCGACCCGCCCCGCGGCGCGCACGATCGCCGTAAGTCCAGAACTCTGGCGGATTATAGCCCGCCCCGCGCACACTGTCAAGCTCGCGCGCGCTGGCCTAGTCGGCGCCGCCCTCGCGCGCTTTGCGGCTGCGCCGGCGGAAGTGCAGGCGGACCGGCACCTCGGGGAACGGCAGGCGCTCGCGCAGCGCGTTGGCCAGGTAGCGACGGTAGGGCGCCGTGACGAGGCCGGGGTCGTTGCAGAAGACGACGATCGTGGGCGGCGCGACGGCGACCTGGGTGGCATAGAGGAACTTGGCGATGCGGCCGCGGCGGGGCCTCGGGCTTCGGCGGCGCACGGCGTCGGTCAGCGCGCGGTTCACCTCGCCGGTCGGCGCCCGCTGGTTGGCTTGCTTGAAGAGCTGCTGCGCCAGCTCGATGGTCGGCATGATGCGCCGCCCGGTCCTCGCGGTGATGAACGTCACGGGGGCGTAGTGGAGCAGGGGGAGGACCTGTTCGAGGTAGTCGGCGTAGTCGCCGGTCGTGATCTTGCCCTTCGCGAGGTCCCACTTGTTGACGACGATGACGCAGGGCTTGACCTGATCGGCGATCTCGCGTGCCAGCCGCTTGTCCATCTCGACGACGTCGTCGGCGACGTCGAGCAGGAGCAGCACCACGTCGGCGCGGCGGATCGACCGCTCGGCGCGCACGAAGCCGTAGAACTCGATCGACGTGTCGATCTTGCGCTTGCGCCGCACGCCGGCCGTGTCGATGGCGATGAAGGTCTTGCCGTCCTTCTCGAAGCGCACGTCCACCGCGTCGCGGGTCGTGCCCGGCCGCTCGCTCACGATCACCCGCTCCTCGCCGGCGATGGCGTTCACCAGGGTGGACTTGCCGACGTTGCGACGCCCGACGATCGCGAGCCTCATGGCCACGGGCTCGTCCGCGGCTGCCGGCGCCTCGGGCAGGGCGCCGACGACGGCGTCGAGCAGCTCCGCACAGCCGCGCCGCTGGAGCGCCGAGACCGCGTGCGGCTCCCCCAGCCCGAGTTGGAAGAACTCCCCCACAGTCGCCTCGTCGCGCGGCGACTCCACCTTGCTGACGGCCAGCACGACCGGCTTGCCCATCTGGTGCAGGCGGTCGGCGATGCGACGGTCGTCCGGCAGCACCCCGTCCCGCACGTTGGCGAGCAGCACGATCGCGTCGGCCTGCTCGAGCGCGATCCCGATCTGCCGCTCCACGTCCTCCGACAGCCCGTCGGGGTCGGCCACGCCGATCCCGCCGGTGTCGATCAGCTCGAAGGTCGCGCCCTCGCCGTGTCGCACCACCGCGCTCACACGGTCGCGCGTGACGCCGCGCGTCGGCTCCGTGATCGCCACGCGACGACCCACGAGCGCATTGAAGAGCGTCGACTTCCCGACGTTGGGCCGCCCGACGATCGCAACGCACGCAAGAGCCATGGGCAGAGCACCAGACCAATCACAGGACGATGGCCAGGGAGAGAGGCAGAAGGAAGACAGAGGGCGGCAAAGACGCACGCGGCGGCCGGGAGGAGGCGCAGAGCTCCGGGCCGAGGGAGCGCCTCAGGCCTCCTGTGCCGGGGGCGCAGGACACACGAACTCCTGGTCGCGGGGGTCGAGATGCACCTCGGACACCGGCGTGCCGTCCGCGCAGCGACGCATCAGGAAGTAGACCACCGTCTTCGCCGTCGCGGCATACGATGCGACGAACGACAGGAAGACCAGGTTGAGCAGGAAGCGGTCCATCGACAGGAAGAAGGCCAACAGCCTCGGGGCGATCCGCACCTCCCCCGCGCCCGTCGGGCCCCCGCCCGCCATGAAGTGGTGCACCATCTCGAAATCGCCCTGGAGCCCGAAGGCGATGGGCGACAGGATCACCCACTCCGCCGCCACCCGCACGCACCACGCGAACGCGATGGCGACGCAGCCATAGGCAGACGCAACGAGCACGTACCACACATAGCGCCACGGGTGGGTGAACACGTAGTGGAACGCGCGGCTCCAGGCATCGAACACGTCGCTATCGCTGCTGGCGACGGCGCCCGCCATCAGCGGCGCCCCGGCCACGCACCAGATGGCGATCACCACCATCACGAAGCCGACGACGAACAGCACGGGCGACACGACGCCCAGCAGCACCTCGCCCACGTAGGGCACCCGCCAGCCCCACCTGGCGACCAGCGTGCACACGACGGCCGTGACGGCGAGCACGCCGAGCCCCGCTGCGGCGCCGCCGGGCAGCGAGCCGGTGGCCTTGCGCGTCTTCGCGGCCGTCGCCACCGCCCCCGCCACGCCGGCCACGGCCAGCGCCACAGCCAGCACGTTCCGCGCCACGAGGCCCCCGACGAGGGGCGCCAGCCCGATGAGCACGAACACTGCCAGCAGGCCGAGCGGCGCGCCGTAGAAGCAGTGGTGCTTGCGCTTGGCGTAGGCCATGGCACTCGCGAGCTCGATGCGCTCGCCCAGCGCATACTCGACGGCGGCGATCCGCATGATCGCCCCGCCGTGGTACGACCACAGCAGCGCGAGGGCCAGCAGCGCCAGCAGCACGGTCACGGCGGCGGCCACGCGCACCCGCGAGCCCAGGAAGGCGCCGACCGGAGAGGCGACCGGCTCGTCGGCGCCCACCGGCAGCTCGCCAGGCCCCGCGACGGCCCCGCGGTAGAGCTCCCCGGCGAAGGTCCCGATCCCGGCCACGGCGCCGCCCACGTCGCCGCGGCGCGCGGCGCCCCACACGTCGGCATCGACGGCGAAGGGCGCGCCACGGGCGTGGTAGATGCTGGCGAGAATGCCGAGCAGCAGCCCCAGGAGCACGAGCGACCATACGACGCCCCGGAACGCGAGCCACAGCTTGCGCGGGTCGAGGCTCATGCGGAACGTGCGGAACAGGTCGGTCCAATCGCCCTTCGTCCTCTTCATGGCGTCCCCTCGCTTTCGGGCGGCTCGAGGGCGGAGAGGTCGCGGTCGGTGCCCTCGATGGGCACCTCGATGCGGTACTCGCCGCCGAGCCACCGGCCCAGGTCGATGAGTCGACACCGCTGGGAGCAGAACGGAAAGTGCTGCGCGCGCCGGGCGACGGGGCCGCGGCAGATGCGGCACTGGAGCTTGCGCTCGCGCGGCCGCGCCACGTCGGGCTCAGGATTTCGGCTTGGTGGCTTTCTTGCCTGCGGGTCCCTTGTCCGATGAGTCCGTCCTGGCGGGCTCATCGCCCTTGGTGGACGGGGCGGCGGGGCCGCTGTCGGCCTTCGCCTGCCTCTTGTACTCGTCGCTGCGGTAGTCGGTGCTGTAGAAGCCCGAGCCCTTGAAGATGAGGCCCGCTCCGGCGCCGATGAGCCGCCGGAGCCTGTGTTTCCCACACACGGGGCATCGGCGCAGGGGCCGGGCGGTGATGGGCTGGAACTTCTCCAAGGTGGCACCGCACGACTGGCATTCGTAGTCGTAGGTCGGCATGGGGTGCTAGGTCTCCTGGCTGTCGTCTGCGGGTGGCTCGGAGCTGGGCGGTAGCGCGACGTCCTCGGTGCCTGGCTCCTCGTCGTCGAGCTCGGGCGGCGGCCCGCCCTTGGCGACGACGACCTGCGCGGCGCGCAGCACGCGGTCGTGTATCATGTAGCCGCGGTGGAGCACTTCCATGACGCTCTGGTCGGGCACCTCGGGGTTCTCGTGGTGGGCGAGCGCCTCGTGGAAGGCGGGGTCGAAGGGCTTGCCGTGCGCCTCGAACGCGGTGATCCCCTCGTCGGCAAGCGCCTTGAGGAGCTTCTGCATGATGAGCTCGAGGCCGTGGATGAGTGCATTGGCGTCGTGGTTCTGCCGGGCGGCGTCGAGGGCGCGGTCGAGGTCGTCGAGCACGGGCAGGACGTGGAGTGCGAGGTCGTGGATGGCCATCTCGGTCCACCGCTCGCGCTCGCGCTGCATGCGCTTCTGGTAGTTGACGAAGTCGGCCTTCGAGCGCTGGAGGCGGTCGAACAGGTCGTCGCGCTCGCGCGCCCTGGCCCGCAGCTCGTCCACCTCGCTGGCGAGGACCTCGATGGTGGCGAGTTCGCTGGCCTGGGTTTCCGAGGCCGTGGGCTCGTGCTCTTCGGTCGGGGCCTCGTCCTCGATCGGCTCGACGCCCTCGGTGTCGGGCTCGGGGACGACGTTGGGGCTGGGGTCTTTGTCGGTCATCGCTTCTGGGCCTATTCCTCGGTGAAGAAGTCCTTGAGCTTGTCGAAGAAGCTCTTGCGCTCGGCGCTGACGTGCTTGTCCTCGAGCTGTGCGAGCTCGCGGAGGAGCTCGGCCTGGCGCGCGTTGAGTTTCCGGGGCACGACGATGTTGACGATGACGTGCTGGTCGCCGCAGCCGCGCCCGCGCAGGCGCGGGACGCCCTGGCCGCGCAGGGTGAGCACCTGGCCGCTCTGCGTGCCGGCCGGCACGTGGAGGGTGGTGGGGCGTCCGTCGAGGGTGGGCACCTCGAGGTCGGTGCCCAGCGCGGCCTGGCTATAGGTGATCGGCACGCGACAGACGAGGTCGTTGCCGTGGCGCTCGAAGAGCGGGTGCGGCTCGACGCGCACGTAGCAGTAGAGGTCGCCCCGCGACGCGCCGTCGTCGCCCAGCTCGCCCTCGCCCGGCACCCGCAGGCGCACGCCGTCGTCGATGCCAGGGGGGATGCGGACGTCGATGGAGACGGGCGTGGGCGCTCGCCCCATGCCGCCGCAATCGCTGCACGGCTGGTCGATGAGCTGGCCCCTGCCCCCGCACTTGGGGCAGGCGGTGCGGACGGCGAAGAAGCCGGCGCGCTGCTCGACCTGGCCGTAGCCGCCGCAGGTGCGGCAGGTCCGTGGCGAGCTGCCGGGCTGACAGCCGGTGCCGCCGCAGGATACGCAGGGCTCGCGGCGGACGACCCGCACGTTCTGGGCGGTGCCGAAGCAGGCCTCCTTGAAGGCGATGACGATGTCGTGCTGGAGGTCGTGGCCGCGCCGGCGGCCGCCGAACCCGAAGCCCAGCTCGTCGAAGATGCTGGCGAAGAAGTCGAGGCCGAAGATGTCCTCGACGCTGGTGAACTCGCGGAAGCCCGTGCCGCGCAGGCCGTCGTGGCCGTAGCGGTCGTAGCGCTGGCGCTTCTCGGTATCGCCGAGCACCTCGTAGGCCT